>CAYLTY010000075.1:0-3181 GCA_964386705.1 uncultured Planctomycetaceae bacterium | reverse complement strand
TAAACGCCACACCCAATGTTGTCTGTGAGTCGATCTCGTCGCCCGAGGCGATCGACAGGCAGCACCGGAGATTGGTTTAGACGCGGCGACTCGGTTCACCAGAGTAGTTGTTTCAGGAATCGTGCGAACAACATCGACACGATCTGCGGAATTCGTGAGCACAAACAATGCCAGCCCAAACTCACCCTCGGGAGTTCGTCGAGGACTCTCGAAGTTTCTTAGCTCGAGCATTCGGTTGACTTCACTCAATGAATCTGGCTGACCGAACTGAGCAGCGATGCACTCTAATGAATAACCTGCTGACGCGCGCACCATGTTTCTAATGATCGCATGAATCCTGTATTGGCATGGCCAAGAATTGCGGTTGGCGGCCCCTGACGAAAACCCCAAAGTCTGAAATGGATCGAACAACTTCAGTACGGTGCGAACGGAGCTTCGATAACCGCTACGTCAGGTTATGCCGTTTCCGATTTCCTGAATTTCGGAATGCGTGAGAGAGCAGGCTCTGGGTGGTTTTCGCTTAGATCCGGCCTATTTACATAACGCGCGGAGAGTTTGCTGGGTTGTGTGATAGTAAAATCTCCCGGCCCAACATGAGCGTGGCGGAGCGATGCTAAGGGGCCGCGGCATCGCTTTGCTCCTTGATTTGAAATTCAGCTTCCAAACCTCTGCCGGTCATCCGCTAAGGCTTGGAAGCGCGCGTTTTTTGTAATGTTTTTGTGTATATTTCATTAAAACGCACACTGAACAAGCACATTAGATCCTTGTGTCCATTTGTGAGAATTGAGTTGATTGCGTCCGCGTTCCGTAAGTGATGAGGCGGTTTCAGGTCGAATCGTGTTGTAGGTTTTCCTCACTTTGCGTCGGGGCCGGTGCGCATCCCTTCTGCCCAACGTCTCACCGGCCCCATTTTCACTTGTGTGGCGAAGGCACCCGTTTGCATTCGTGAAAGCCTTCGCGCGTGAGCGAAAGCAGGTCGGCCCAGACACTGCCAAAGATCGGTCGACTGGTTCGCATGCGCGGACGCCGGTTGATGTGGAGCCCCTGAGCGAGTCCATCACGGTTTCATCTGGTGCCGCTGATTGGCATTTTTGGTGAACGCACCGGCGACGCTGGCTCGTGCGACACTCATCGCCCCGGCAGTCACCTTAAATCGCAACGGGAACTTTCTGCGGCTCGCCCGAGTGGCACCGCGACGCGACGAACCAGGCGGGAAGACGATGAGTCTAGATCTCTTGGCCGCGTGAGAGTTGATGCCGGTTGTTGAACGAGTGTGCTGGGGCGGGTGAGTCGTTGATGCGAGACCGGTTTCGGGTCGATTGCCTTCAAAAGGGGCGGTCCTATAATCCCGCCGCGTACCCCGGGCCTGCTCAGCCCGAAGTCTCGATTGGCACCTCCTGACTCTGACTAACGAAGGAGCCGACCTTGAAGTGGCTTCTCAACGCACTTTCTTCCAGCCTGGGCCGGAAGTTTGTGATGGCGATCACCGGTCTGCTGCTGTGCGGTTTTCTGGTTGCTCACCTCGCTGGCAACCTGCTGCTCTGGGCCGGAGCGGACGTCTACAACGGCTATGCTCATAAGCTCCACGAGCAAGCCGCTTTGCTGCTTGTCGCCGAGATCGGGCTCTTTGCCTTGTTCGCGGTGCACATCGTGCTGGCGTTCCGCCTGACGGGCGGGAACCGGATCGCTCGCGGCCAGGAATACGCCGTGAAGCAGAACAAGGGCGAAGGCGACGGCGTCGGCTGGGGCCGGCCCGATTCGTTCATGTTCATCTCGGGCCTGGTGATTCTGGGCTTCCTGATCCTGCACCTGTCGGACTTCAAGTTTAACGACAGCGATGGATTGACCCCGTACGAAAAGGCGAGCGCTGTGCTTCGCACGCCGCTGCGGACTGCGGGCTACCTCACCGGGTTCCTGTTCCTGTTCCTGCATCTGCTGCACGGAGTTGCATCGACCTTCCAGACCCTTGGGATCAACCACAAGAAGTACAACCAGTTGATCCGGATTGCGGGTGTGCTGTTCTCTGCCTCAGTTTGCATTGGTTTCGCAAGCTGCGTTTACTGGGCATGGGCGTTCACGGGCGCATCCAGCACGACACCGAAGCCCGCAGTTGAACAGGCGACCGTGTCGCAGGCTGAACCAACTCCGGAAGCGACCGCGAAGCCGGAAGCCAAGTCGGAACAAACCAACTGATCGCGGAGTCATCGTCGCGGATACGAAGTTACTTACGCTGAAACTCATCGGGCGATGTCCCGCACCCCGCTGCGGCGGTTCTAAGGAGTCAGGCTCATGTTTCGAGTTGCCGAGCAACCGCTCGATGGCAAGGTCCCGAGTGGTGATATCACTCAGGTTTGGGACAAGCACAAAGACAACCTGAAGCCCATCAGTCCGAACAACAAACGCAAGTACGAAGTGATCGTCGTCGGAACGGGCCTGGCCGGTGCTTCCGCCGCCGCGTCGCTCGCCGAATTGGGTTACAGCGTCAAGGCGTTCTGCTTCCAGGATTCGCCGCGTCGAGCTCACAGTATTGCGGCTCAGGGCGGTATCAACGCGGCCAAGAATTACCCCAATGACGGTGACAGCGTCTGGCGTCTGTTTGCCGACACCGTCAAAGGTGGCGACTGGCGTGCTCGCGAAGGCAACGTGTATCGCCTCGCTCAGATGAGCGCCAACATCATCGACCAGTGCGTGGCTCAGGGTGTGCCGTTCGCTCGTGAATACGGTGGCCTGCTGTCGAATCGTACGTTCGGTGGTTCGCTGGTTTCACGAACTTTTTACGCTCGCGGTCAGACTGGTCAGCAACTGCTGCTGGGTGCTTATTCGGCCCTGATGCGTCAGGTTGGCGGTGGCAAAGTCAAGATGTTCCCGCGTCGCGAGATGCTGGAACTGATCGTCGTTGACGGTGTTGCTCGCGGTATCGTTTGCCGTGATCTGACGACCGGCAAGATTGAGTCGTACACCGCTCAAGCAGTTGTGCTGGCGACTGGTGGCTACGGCAACGTGTTCTACCTGTCGACCAACGCCAAGGGCTGCAACGTCACCGCTGCGTGGCGTTGCCATCGTCGCGGAGCTCTGTTCGGCAATCCCTGCTACACGCAGATCCATCCGACGTGCATTCCGGTGAGCGGCGATTATCAGTCGAAGCTCACGCTGATGAGCGAGAGCTTGCGTAACGACGGTC
>CAYLTY010000074.1:0-34756 GCA_964386705.1 uncultured Planctomycetaceae bacterium | reverse complement strand
CGATGCCCGCTCTGGCGGCCGGTCCATTGGACCTGGTGCCCGAGAATGCGTCGGTTGTCCTGCGATTCAAGACTCCCGAGCAAACAATTGTCAAAGTTGGCAACTACGTGAACAACGGCGTTCCCGGAGTGGGCTTCCTGATCCAGGGCCAGGCGCCCGCGATGGGCGTGCTGATTTCTAATCCCACCCTCGGCGGTGTGGACCTGAAGCAGGACTGGTACGTCGCGACGTTCGTGCAGAAGAACGCTCAGCCGCAGGTCGTCTTCATCATTCCGACGACCGACGACAAGGCGCTGGAAGAAGCCGTTGGCGAAAACTTCAGCTTCGTGACTCACGATAAGTGGGTCGCTTACTCGCAAGATGAAGCGGCGATTGAACTGGTCAAGGCGTGCAAGGAGGGCAAGTCGAAATCCATTGCCGCCGGTCTCGATAAGCGCGCGACGGATTTGTGCGAAAACTCTGAACTGTCCGCTTACCTGAACCTCGTCCAACTGCGTGAGATCTACGCCGAGGAGTTTGAGGAAGCCGACGAGAAGCTGAACGAAGGCATTGAAGCGATCAAGAACCTGACCGCCGGCGCCGCAGCTCAGAATCCGGGTATGAACCTGGATGCCGTCTGGGATTTCTACGGCAAGCTCGGCCATGCGTTGATTCAGGGTGCTCGCGATTCGCAGTCTTTCACCATCGGCATGCAGGTGACCGACCAGAATCTTGCGCTTGAAGAACTCTTCCTTGTGAAGAAGGGCACCAAGAGCGACCTGCTGCTGCAGAAGAACGAACCGGATGAACTGCGGGTGCTTACCAAGCTGCCACAGGATCAACTGGGCTACTTCGCGTTGCACGGCGATGCGAAGGGCATGATCAAGTCGGCGATGGAACTCGCTTCCAGCATGTTCGGCGAGAATGCTGACGCCAAGGCGAAGGTTGAAAAGTTCAGTTCCGAGATGAAGGACCTCAAGTACGGCTCGATCGGCGGTTCGTTCGGCCTGGCCGCTCCAAGTCCCGAAGGTGTTATCACCGGTATCATTGTCACCGAAGTGACCCCGGCCGCGAAGATGCTCAAGCTGAGCCGCGAAATGAGTTCCGGCTACAAGCTTGAAATTCCGGGCATCAAGCAGGAGATCACGGTCAAGGAAGGCGCCGAGAAGATTGGCGACGCGTCGATCGACCTCATCAAGGTGAAGCAGGAAATCAGCGAAGAAGCCGATCCGCTGCAGATCCAGAAGCACGTCATGGAGATTGTGTACGGTAAGGACGGCATGACTCAGCGTCTGACGACAGTGAATGATCATGTTGTGCAGACCGTTGGCGGCGGTAGCGACCTGATGAAGACGGCGATTGATTCCGTCAAGCAGCCAGGTAGCGCATCGTCGTCACCAGTCGCCGCCAGCCGCACTCGCCAACTGGCGAAAGCGAACCTGATCGGCATGGTCGACATTCCGAACTTCGCAGTGAAGGCCATGCTCATTGCGAATGACGTCGCTGGCAAAGATGACGTTCCGCCGCTGCCGATTCCGCTGCCGGTGAACCAGCTGAAGAGCCTGAAGATCGCCCCGAACTTCGTGACCTTCGCTGTTGGTACCGAACCGGAAGGTTTGCGTCTGCGAACCGAAGTTCCCGCCACAACGGTGATGGGCTTCTACAAGATCTTCCAGACGATGCAGGCCGCTCAGCGTCAGCCTCGCCAATAGTCCGAGCTTTTCAGGGTGTCCACGGAAAAAGAGCCGGGTTCTCAATGAGAACCCGGCTCTTTTGTTTGAGTCACGTTGTTCTGATCCAGACGGCCTTAGTTCGAAGTCATCATTTCCACCTTGGTGGTTTCATCCAACTTTGCGGGCGTCACATTCGGAACGTTTGCGTCTACCCAGGGGGCCTTGCCTGCAAGATGGCTGCGCTCCGCGGCTGATGTCGCGGTCTGCTGGCGCATCGAGAGTTTGTAGGTCTGATCGCTGACCAGATCGAAGAACTCGCGGAACCACAACATCTGACAGACGTGTGGCTGAGGTGCATAGACTCGCACCGAGATTCCTCGTTCGGCATAGTCGAACAACATGCCGAAGAAGCCGCTGGGGATGTACTTCACATAGGTCAGATCGACGCCGATTGCCTTGCGGCGTTCGGAGTCGACCAGTCGAGCCAACGTCTCGCGCAGCAGGGCCAAGTCAGCCCCGTCCCAGATCTCCATGTCACCCATAACGACGACATGATGATTGTCTCGAACATCGATCGAACAAGCTTTCTTACGAGCCATTTGTCTCACCCTCTGCTGTTCGTCCGGCAAAAATGCTCACCGCGAGCGTTGAAGCCAATTGAAGTTCGCGTCGTTCCTCATGCGGCTTGGGCATGGTCGTTCGCGAGAACTCTTGGTTGACCGAATCTCACGCAAGACAGAGGCCATTTTCGCTGGCTGTCGTCACTGGATCGCGGTTCAGAGTATGCAAGTCATTATCCGATCAAGCCTTACCTGAATTGCAGGCAGGCTCGCTGAGAAGTTTGTCTGTTGGAAACGTTGCGTTTGGACATCATTTCACGGCCAACAGTTCCCATTCGACAACGAATTTGGTTCGGCACCTGTCCGCCACACGACAACTTGAAACTCCTACGAGTCCTTTTACGCCGGAAGAGGGCGAAATGATGGAAGGTATCGCCGCAACGAGATTGCCCATTTTGTGACTCTGCGGCGCTCAAGTCGCTGCGTACTCGACCAGCCGGGTGACAGCCGATATACCCCGAGTCAGTTGGCACTTGGCGGCAACTTTCCACTCTCAGGATGAGATCTCATGACGTCCAGCAACCTTTCGTCCAACGCTCCGATTCGCGACACATCTCTCATGATTTTCGGCGCTTCGGGCGATCTCACAGCCCGCAAGCTCATGCCGGCGGTTTACACGCTCTGGGCTGAAGGGCACTTGCCTGACGACGTTCCGATCTTCGGCGTCGCTCGTCGCGAGAAGACGGATGAATCGTTCCGCGAGGAAATGCGAGCCGCTATTGCCAAGTTTGGACGTGTTGGTGCGCCTACCGACGAAGAGTGGACGAAGTTCGCGAAACGCCTTTTTTATGTGACGACCGAACTTGATCATCCGGAAGGCTTCGAGGCCGTGCGGTCTCACGTCTGTCGCATCGAAGATGAGGTGCGCGGCGGGGCGAACGGGCGAGAGAACAATCGCGTCGTTTACCTGGCTACGGATCCGCGCCTGTTTCTGCTTTCCACACAATCGCTTTCACAGGGCGGCTTCGTCCCTCACAGAGATGCACCGAACTGGATTCGAGTCGTCTTCGAGAAACCGTTCGGCCACGACCTCAATTCATCACAGGAACTGTCTGAGAATCTCAGCCGCCTGCTGACCGAAGATCAGATCTACCGCATCGATCACTATCTCGGCAAAGAGACTGTTCAGAACATCCTGTTGTTCCGCTTCGGCAACGCGATCTTTGAGCCGTTGTTGAACCGGCATCATGTGGATCATGTGCAGATCACGATGTCTGAGACGCAGGGCATCGAAAGCGGACGCGGCGGTTATTACGACCAGTCTGGTGCGTTGCGTGACGTGCTGCAGAATCACGTGCTGCAACTGATGTGTCTGGTGGCGATGGAGCCGCCTGCGGTCTTTCAAGCGAACCAGATTCGCGATGAGAAACTCAAGGTGCTGCAGTCGCTGCGTCCGGGCGATTTGAAGGACGTTTCGAAGTGGACCGTCGCCGGTCAGTATGTCGGTGGCAAGGTCAACAACGAGCCCGTGAACGGCTACCGGCAGGAAGATCGCGTTGCTCCCGATTCACGTCGCGAGACTTTCGTGGCGATGGAGGTGCTGGTTGATAACTGGCGCTGGGCGGGGGTGCCGTTCTATCTTCGCACTGGCAAGCGCATGCCGAAGCGCATGACCGAGATTGTTATTCAGTTCAAGCTGCCGCCGTTGCATCCGTTTTCGACGGTGGAATGTGTGGGCGACACCTGCGGACTGGTGGGGACGCGGCCGAACTCGCTCGTCTTCCGCATTCAACCCGAAGAGTCGATCACAGTGTCTTGCTCAGTGAAGCGGCCCGGCCATGCGTATCATCTGGAACCGCAGAAGCTCGAATACAAGTACCCGAGCGGTCTGGCTGAAGCCTACGAACGGCTGCTGCTGGACGTCGTGCGCGGAGACTCAACACTCTTTACCCGCAGCGACGAATTGGAAGCCGCTTGGCGCTTTGTGCAACCAGTCTTGGACCATTGGGAAGGCGAAGAGTTCCAGCCTGACTTCTATCAGGTTGGTACCTGGGGCCCCTCGACTGGCAACCAACTGCTCGCTCGCAACGGCCGCGCCTGGGTTAACCCGGAAGAGAAGAAGAAGAGCTAGCTTGCGCTTGGTGTTTCTTCCTGATCCTGCAAAGTGAGGTTGTTCTTAGCGGCGCGCCTTGCAGTTATGCGCGCGAGAATACCTACCATAATGCTGGACATTGCCACGCTGGGAAATGCCAGCGCGTAGTAGCGAACGCCGTTGGACGCCCGAGCATCGGCGTCCAGCGGTGCTTTATGAAGTGGCCAATAGCCCAGCATCTCGCAACCGATCAGACAGCTGAGTGCAACAACAGCAAGGCCGTATTTTGCCCAGCTTTGTTCGCGCCCCTGGCCGGCTTCCTTGCGGTTCAAGAACGGCTTTGCCAACTCGATGCCGACTGCGGTCAAGCCGATCCCTAAGTAGGACACCGGAATACCAACTCCCAGGACAATGAGGAACGCGGTGACTGACATTTTAGTACCGTCCTAAATTGATGGCCGGTGCGAAAGACAACGGATCATGACGTCACCCACTCAATCGACCGGTGCTGGTCGCCCCGTCACTCGGAAGACTCTTGCCAAGGCGTGAACCAGACTCCCATATCACGCCGAGAGTGAAGATCTCAGCCCCAAATCTGGCAGGCGTGTTCAACAAAGGCCTGAAGTAGACTTGTTGCGACTGCCCAAGCTGGCGGTGCGCAAACAAGATTGTCCCCCTGAAAATCCACGAAGATTCTGATTGGCGCAATCTTTGGCCCCTTGGTAGTGTGGCCATTGTTCTACCACGCATTCGCGTGATCCCCCTTCGCTGAATCGTCTCTCGTCCTTCATCTCTTCTTCCTCGAGGACATGTCATGAGCGCTCCCAGTCGAAAGGGGGTGACGCTGATTGATGTCAGCGTCGTCCTGTGCATTTTGCTCGCGGCAACTGCCGTAGTGGTGCCGATGGTCCTGCAGGCGCGAGCTGGCGCCCGGGTCAGCAGTTGCAAGTGCCGACTCAAACAACTCGGCGTGGCGCTTCACAACTACGAGGAGACTCACAAGACGTTCCCACCGGGATGGGTTGCGGTACGCGGTCCGGACTCTGGTGATGAAGAGCTCTCGGCCTACGGATGGGGCACCTACGTATTGCCGTTCATGGATCACAATGCACTCTACAAGACCATTCAGTTCGATGCCGCTGATCCCTCTTTTCAGTATCAAGCTCAACGTCAGCCGACTCCGTACGCCGCAGAATCGTGGTCTTCCCTGCGCTGTGAAACTGCCGCTGGGGTTCAACTGTTGGATGGCTCAAGTTCGGTCGCAGAGATCGGCACCGCAACTTATGTGGGCAACTTCGGCGTCGGCATTCCACGCCTGCATCAGGATTCTCACCTGCTGCGAGGTATTCTCGGCTGTAACTCACGCGTTCGAATTCGAGACATCCGCGATGGTGTTACCAATGTGATACTGCTGGGTGAGAGAATTCTACCAGGCAACGGGAAGGTATGGCCGCTGGACGAGCTTGATGGTGCGTTCAACTCTTATTGGCCGGGCATCCCCCGCGGAACAAACCCGCTCGCCATTGTGGGGACAGTTACCGATGGTGAACTCAGTGACGCTGAGATCGTGGAAACTGGTATATTCGGAATGGCTGACCTCGCTAATCGTCCTCAACAGCTCTCGCCGAAGTTGCGAGTTGTGAACATCAACCAAACCGCAGCAGGCCGCTCACTGACCACTCACGCCAGCTTCGGGAGGGAAACGAGTGCTGGCTTCAGCAGCTATCACGCAGGTGGTGCACAATTTCTGATGGGCGATGCCTCCGTGCGGTTTCTCAATGATACCACCGACCGCCATGTCTACGTCAGTCTGATGCATCGCAACAACGGCATGCCCCACATTTCGAAGTAAGGCTGGATCGTGTGTCACACGCCGTAGCGGGAATCGCCGGCGTTGAGTCTTCTTAGCGTATTTCAGCTACTGGCCATCGGCTTGTTCAATGGAGGCTTATGATGCGCACTCACAATCGCAGCGGACTGACACTGCTTGATGTTGTCGTAGTGATTATTTTGATGCTGATTCTGGCGGCCGTGTTTCTACCCGCGACGAGATCGAGCGGCGGGGCCTCGCGGCGCAGTGATTGCAAGAACAAGCTCAAGCAGATTGGGCTCGCGCTGCACAACTATGAGGAAACCCACAAGACGTTTCCTCCCGGGTGGGTTTCGGTACGCGGACCTGGCTCGGGAGATCAGGAACAGTCGGCTTATGGCTGGGGAACCTACATCCTGCCATTTCTAGATCAGGCACCACTTTTCAAGAAGATCCAATACGGTTCGGATAACCCCACGTTTCAAGCCGAAGCTCAGCGACCGGACGTACGCTTTGCGGCGACTCACCTTCCTGCGCTTGTCTGCCCTTCCAGTAGGGGCGATTTGATTGATAAATCGAGCTCGATTCCGGAGATCAGTACCTCGAACTATGTCGGAAACTTTGGAGTAGGAATCCCCGTATTGCATCAAGATAGCCTGCTTACTCAGGGTGTCTTCGGATGCAATTCCAAGGTGCGTATTCGGGATCTTCGCGACGGAACAACGAATGTCGTTCTGGTCGGAGAAAGGATTGTTCCTCTGTCTGGGCTCACTTGGCCTTTGCACGACATGAGTGGTCCCTTCAATTCTTACTGGGCGGGGATTCCTCGCGGCACGAACCCGTTGGCTGTCGTCGCGACAGTGACCGACGGAGAAATCAGCGAATCGGGTTCGGAAGACGCCTTGAACATTCAAGGCAAACTTAACGGCTTCCATCGCTCCCAGCCGCGAGTACGCGGCCTGTTAATCAACAAGACGGCATCTGGACGCCCCCTCAACTCGAAGGCGGCCTTGGGACAGGATGCGAGTGCCGGATTCAGCAGCTACCACCCTGGCGGAGCGCAGATTCTACTAGGGGACGCATCCGTGCGGTTCGTCAGTGACAGCGTTGATCCCAATACCTGGATCAACCTCATGCGCCGCAGCGATGGTGTGACGCTCGGTGAGTTCTAGTCATGTCCGTGGTCGCCGCACTCGAGTCGAAATCTCAACCAAAAGGCTTCCCATGAATGCCCGGAATCGAGGTGGTTTGACCATCATGGACGTGGTCGTGGTCGTCATTGTCATGTTGATTGTCGCAGCGCTGTTCCTGCCGCAAATTTCGCGGTCCCGGCATTTGGCCGCGCAAAGTGATTGCAAGAACAAGCTCAAGAACATTGGCTTTGCACTCCATAACTATGAAGAGACCCACAAAACCTTCCCTCCAGGATGGGTTTCAGTGAGCGGTCCTGACGCCGGCGAGCAGGAGCAGTCCGCGTATGGCTGGTCCACCTATATTCTCCCTTATCTGGTCGGTGGACCGCTCTACAAGACCATTGACTTCAACGCCGTCAATCCATCGTTCCAAGCGCAAGCGAGCCGCTCGCCCGATTCGTTTGCCGCCATAGAACTCAGGCCGTTTCGCTGTCCGTCAGATCTGGGAGATGCGGTCGACCGAACCAGCTCTGTTCCCCTGATGGCCACGTCAAGCTACGTCGGAAATTTCGGAGTCGGGTTGCCTTTGCTGCATCACGACAGCGACTCCGTTCGTGGCATCTTCGGCTGCAATTCGCGGATTCGCATCAGAGATATCCGTGACGGCACGACCAATGTTGTTCTAGCTGGCGAGAGAATGTTGCCGCGAGAAGGACGGACCTGGCCCATGAGCCAACTTGATGGTCCGTTCAACTCGTATTGGGCCGGTATCCCGCGCGGCACCAATCCACTGGCCATCGTCGCAACCGTAACTGATGGTGACATTACGGAGTCCGGCGTCGAAGACATGGCTGCATTGAACATCAAAGGCAAGTTGAACGGCTTCCACAACACGCCTCGACAAGTTCGAGCGATCTTGGTCAACAAGTCGATCACGGGGAAAGTATCGTCTCCGAAAGACGATCCTGGCCGCGAAGTCAGTGCGGGTTTCAGTAGCGATCACCTTGGAGGTACTCAAGTTTTGTTAGGCGACGCGTCCGTTCGCTTCGTGAGCAACAGCGTCGATCCCAACACATGGATCAATCTCATGCGCCGCAGCGACGGCGAAAAGCTCGACGAGTTTTAGGCGTCGTGTGCTTGCTCTTCTTCGCGACCTTTGCGAGCTTCTGTTCAAGAAATCGAGCCGAAGTTCCGTCGCGAGGAAGGAGCATTCATGGTCAGGTTGCTGATGGCGTGGCTGGTGGTGATGTCTGGGCAGCTGTTCGCAGCTGAGGCTGATCAGGAGTTTCAACGCCTCTCGGAGGAGTACCTGAGAGGCTACTTTGAGTTCCATCCGACGACGGCCGTGAAGCTGGGATTTCATCAGTATGACGGGCAACTCGCGGATTTCAGCCAAGGAGCCCTTGATCGCGAATACACAAGATTGCGGTCTTACGACCAGCAACTAACCAAGTTCCCGACCGATAAGCTCAGCGACGCCCTACGCATCGACCATCGAATCCTGCTCGCGGCTGTTAAAGAGGAACTCTTTCAGTTTGATGGCAGCGAACGTTTCATTCGCAATCCGATGACCTACCCGCGAGCGTTCAAGCCGAGCGCCTATCTCACGCGGTCTTGGGCTCCATTGGAAACGCGGCTGAAATCGATCATCGCCGTCGAGAAGCAAACTCCGCAGTTGTTCGCGGCGGCGCGAGCGAACTTGAAGCCACCTCTGGCGCGGGCCTTCGTTGAAACCGCTATCAAGATCACCGATGGAGCCGCAAGTTTCCTTGAGAGGGACATCCGCGAGGCCATCAAGGATGTCACGGACAAGAAGTTGCTGGCTGAGTTCGAGGAAGCAAACAAACTCGCCCTTAATGAGTTGCGGAGCTATTCGAAATGGCTCGAAACGGAGCAGTTGCCGCATGCTCAACAGCGGTTCGCTTTGGGCCGAGACAAATTCAGCCGCATGGTGCGTGAGCAGGAACTGGTTGACGCTACTCCCGAGGAAATTCTGGAGATCGGCATGCGCGAGCTGAGGCGTGAACAGGAAGTGTTTCGCGCCGCGGCGAAGGTGATTGATCCCAATAAGCCGGTGATGGAAGTCTTCGCTGCGATTCAGAACGATCATCCGACAGCGGCTAACCTGATTCCGGACATCGCCAAGAACACCGAGTCCATCCGGCAGTTCATCCTCGACCGCCGCATCTGTTCGATCCCATCCGAGGTCCGGGCGATCGTCACCGAGACGCCTACTTACAGCCGGGCAACCAGCTTCGCGTCGATGGACTCACCAGGACCATTCGAGAAGGTCGGTCATGAAGCGTTCTACTACGTCACTCCGGTTGATGATGCGTGGACTTCGGCCCAGCAGAAAGAATGGTTGACGGCGTTCAACTACTACACCAGCGACGTACTCTCGATTCACGAAGCCTATCCCGGCCACTATGTTCAGCACCTGCATCTGAATGCGTCGCCTGCCAGCCGTCTGCGAAAGATTCTTGGCAGCTACGCCTTCGTTGAAGGGTGGGCTCACTACACCGAACAGATGGTGCTGGACGAAGGCTTTTCGGCAGCGGACAAGATTCAAGCCGCCAAATACCGCATGGCTCAGGCCGATGAATCGCTGCTGCGCTACTGCCGTCTGTGCTGTGCCATTCAGATGCACTGCGGTGACATGACCGTTGACGAAGCGACGAAGTTCTTTCAAGACAACTGTTACTACGCCGAACAACCCGCGCGGCAGGAAGCGACTCGCGGCAGCTTCGATCCGGGATATCTCAACTATTCGCTCGGCAAGCTGATGATCTTCAAGCTGCGGGAAGACTGGCGCAAACAGGAGGGCGACAAGTTTTCGATGCAACGCTTCCACGACACGATTCTGAGCCACGGCATGCCTCAGATTCCACTGCTGCGACAGATCATGCTGAAAGACAAGTCGCAGTGGAAATCGGCGCTGTGAGTGGCCCTTCCAGTCGCACAACGTAGCGCCACGATTACTTCCGTTGCGCTTTTGCCCGACCATTTTATCTCAGACAAGCGGCCACGGATCGAACACAGATGAAACAAGGGTAAACTCTGCAGAACCCGCCGACGCTGGTAATTGCTTCTTGTCCGTGTTTCATCCGTGTTCCATCCGTGGCTAATAATCTGTTCGTGATACCGCCGAACGGGAACTCGTAAGTCGCAATCTCGAATGAGGACTGTCCATGAATGCTCCGCGAGGATGGCTGATTGCGTTGGTAGCTTGCGTCGTCGGCCTGCCATTTGTGTTTGCTCAGCAAGTTCCTCCGTTGAAGCCGGCCTCGGGCAATCCAATCCGCAATGCGAGAGTTGAATCTCTCCGTGACGGGTTGATCGATGACACCAGCGTGAGTGTGAAGCCGTGGAAAACATCCAAGGTCGTCGGCACGCCGGAACCGCCACCACCGTTTCGGGCTGAGGTGGTCTATCCGGATGTTCGCTTTAAGAACCCGGTCGTGATCGTGACGGCTCCAGGGTCAGATCGCTGGTTCGTGGGTCAGCAGGATGGGCACATCTTTTCGTTCTCCAAGCAGCGCGGAACGAAGACCTCCGAGCCGTTCTTGAATGTCCGCGACATCATTCCACCGTCGAAGACCGCGAACACGAAGCCGAGTATCAACAACGCTCCGGTGAAGAATCTGGAGGCGCTCTATGGCCTCACATTCCATCCGAAGTTCGCTGAGAACCGTTTCGTCTACGTCTGCTATGTGGTTGGTGGTGAGGGCGGTAAGCAGTTGCCGGACGGCACGCGAGTCTCGCGGTTCAAAGTCTCCGACACCAATCCTCCGCATGCGATTCCTGACAGTGAAGAGGTCGTGATCTCGTGGCTGCAAGGCGGCCACAACGGCGGCTGTCTGTGCTTCGGGCCGGACGGATGCCTCTACATTTCGACTGGTGATGGTGGCTTCGCCAATCCACCCGACGGTCGCAACTCCGGCCAGGATATGACGACGCTGTTGTCCAAAGTGCTGCGCATCGACGTCGATCATCCCGATGAAGGCAAGCTGTATTCGATTCCCAAAGACAACCCGTTTGCAAATCTGGCGGGTGCTCGCGGCGAGACCTGGTGCTACGGCCTGCGCAACCCGTGGAAGATGAAGTTTGATCGTCAGACGGGTGAGCTGTGGGTGGGCGATGTTGGGTGGGAGCTGTGGGAACTGGTTTTCAACGTCAAGAAGGGAGCTAACTACGGCTGGAGCGTGGTCGAGGGGCGGCAGCAGGTGCATCCCGACCGCAAAGTCGGCCCCTCGCCGATTGTGCCACCCACGATTGAAGTACCTCATACCGACGGGGTCTCCATCACCGGCGGCTACGTCTATCGCGGCCAGAAGTTTCCGGAACTGGTCGGGCAGTACCTGTTCGGGGATTGGGAGACGCGTCGCATCTGGGGCTCGAAGTGGGACGATGCCACGCAGTCGATGACTCCGATGAAGGACCTTGTCGAACCGACCGTGCGACTGGTCGACTTCGCCGAAGACCACGACGGCGAATTAGTGCTGCTCGATTACGACAACGGCCAGATCACCGAACTGGTGCGCAATCCACCCGCCGATCCGAATCAAAAGTTTCCGACCAAACTGAGCGAAACAGGACTTTTCAGCTTTCTTGGGACTCCGTCCACAGAAGGGGATCAAGCCACGCTCGCAGTGGCTCATCGGCATCCGGCCGAGGGCGTGACCGCGTTCGACATCAATGCTGAGCAATGGGCAGACGGCGCGTCAGCACAGAGGTTCATCGCGGTGCCGAGTTCCGATCCGATCGTTTTGCGACCGAAGCAGCAGCACATTGAAGGTTCGATGTTTCAGAGTTCCATGACGTTTCCCGCAGGAACCGTGCTGGTCAAAACGCTGTCGTTGCCCGAGGCCATCGAGGCTTCTGTCGGCAAGCAGGTACTGAAGGGGGTTCGTCAACGTCCCATCGAAACGCAACTGCTCCACTACGACGGTCGCTTCTGGCGCGGGTACACGTACGCATGGAACGATCAGCAAACCGACGCCGAACTAGTCGAAGCCACTGGCCGTGAACGGACCTATTTCGCTTATGACGAAGCTGCGCCGCAGAAGAAACGCGAGTTGACCTGGCACTTCTCAGGCCGCGTGGAATGCGCCCGCTGCCACAACCAGTGGGCCGAGTATGCGTTGGCGTTCAACCTGCGCCAGTTGGATCGCGAAACCGCGTTGTCAGCGCTGCGATCTCGAATTGCGAATCAGCCGACGGCGCCTCGCGATCTGGTCTCCTCACAGGGGGCCAATCAATTGAAGTTCCTCGCTCGCGCCGGGCTCGTCGAAATACCCGATGCGGCATCGGCCGATCCTGCGCAGGCTGACCGCCCCAAGCATCTGGTGAATCCCTATGAGCCGTCTAACGACATCAACGAGCGCGCACGATCATATCTCCATGTGAACTGTGCCCATTGCCATCGGACCGGCGGCGGCGGATCTGGCTATTTCCAGTTGCAGCAAGACCTGCCCTTGGACGGCATGAAAGCCATCAACGTCAAACCGACTCAAGGCGTGTTTGAAATCGCTGACGCTCAGATCATCGCGACGGGTGATCCCTTCCGCTCGACGTTGTTCTATCGGATTTCAAAGACCGGGTCGGGGCGCATGCCTCACATCGGTTCTGAACTGGTGGACGAACGCGGAACAAAGCTGATCTTTGATTGGATTCGGCAATTGCCGCCAAACATCGAAGCCACTTTGAAGCTTGCGCGGCTGCGCGATCTCGACGAAGAGACCGCATCGGCTCGTGAACGTCAGGATGAGCCTCAGCGCGTCAAGCTGATCGCGCAGCAAGCTGCCAACGCGCGCCGTAAGGCGACATTGAAGGCGGCAGGACAAGACGATTCTGCGACAGGCAATGCCGAGGTGACGGAAGATGATCTGGCGCAAGCCAAGAAGCAGGTTGAGCAGCAATTGAAGCAAGCCCCGGAACGCCGCAAAGGCGAACGGACCAAGCTTATCACTGAGCTGCTGGGGTCAACTCGCTCAGCCGTGCAGCTTGCCCATGCGGTTCAAGTCGGCGAGCTGACCGGTGCGACCAAAATGCAAGTCGTCGATGCTGCCGCCGCGCGGTCTGAACCTCAGTTGCGAGATCTCTTCGAACAATTCCTGCCAGCAGAACGTCGAGTGAAACGGCTGGGTTCGATCATTCGTCCGCCAGAGCTGCTGGCGATGCAAGGAAACGCCGACAGTGGTCGCGAGCTGTTTACCAAGACTGCTGGTATAAATTGCAAGAACTGTCATCGCGTCGGCGAAGTTGGCACACCCCTTGGCCCCGAGTTAACGGCAATCGCCAAACGAGCTACCAAAGCGCAGATTCTCGACAGCATTCTCGAACCGTCGAAGGTCGTTGATCCCAAGTACGTGAGCTATGTCATCGTCACCGACGATGGCAAAGTTCATACAGGACTAATGACCGGCCGCACCGAGCAAGAGATTATCTTGAAGACCGTCAAGAACGAAGAGGTTCGCATCGCCGCCAGTACCGTGGAGGAGATTGCCACTCAGCGGCAGTCGCTGATGCCCGAGTTGTTGCTCAAAGACATGACCGCTCAACAGGTCGCGGACCTGCTGGAGTTCCTGAGCAGTCTGAAATGAACTGCCGAAACTGATCTATGTGTCGCGTTCGTCGATCAGCTCGCGAGCGCGGCGGAAGATGGCATCGAGCATGCCCTCGGTCAGACGCCCGGTGAACGTGTTCTGCTGGCTCGGATGAAAGCTGCCTATCAGACGGCGTCCGGCACCGAGATCAACCTCGGCGGCATGCCCGAATTTGGGAACTTTCCCTTGATACCAATCGCGCTGGCGGGCGAGATCAATCACGCTTCGCCAGGCGATTTGACCGAGGGCCACGAACACGCGAGCGGGTAGCAGATCGACTGTCTGGCTGAGCCAGCCAGCACAGAGTGCCAGTTCATCCGGCGTGGGCTTGTTATCCGGAGGAGCACAATGCCCGGCGGCGGTGATGGCACAGTTCACCAACTGGAGCCCGTCATCACACGCGGTTGATTCTGCCTGCGTCGCGAAACCCGCCTTGTGCAGCGCGCGATACAGCCAGTCGCCACTGCGGTCTCCAGTAAACATTCTCCCGGTGCGATTCGCTCCATGAGCCCCCGGAGCCAGACCAACCAGCAGCACTTCAGCCCGCAGATCTCCGAAATTCGGAACTGGTTTGCCCCAGTAATCCCAATCGAGATACGCCTTTCGTTTCTCTGCGGCGACAGACTGACAGTGCTGAATCAGCCTGGGGCACAATGTGCATGCGATGATGCGTGCGTTGAGCTTGTCCCAGGCTGATGCGGTTGATTTTGGCATCTGAAAGTTGCCCGCTCACTTCGCAGTGATGTGCGGCTCGACCCATTGGCCGAGTGCTTTCTCGAAGGCATCCAGGCGCGCGTCGGTGCGAGCTTTGTGCTCGGCGACGGAGGCACCGGCGGGGCCGTTCGGTTCGGCGAAGAGATAGAACTTGATCTTTGGTTCGGTGCCTGACGGTCGCACGGCGAAACGGATGCGGCAGTCGGCGTGCTGAGCGAAGAAGATCACCAGATTCCCTTGCGGATGCGGCAGAGCAGCGGACCTGGTATTTGAGGGCAGGGTGCGGATCTCGTGCTTGCCGTAGTCGTGGACCTCGGTCAGTTTCACTCCGCCCAGTTCCTGCGGGGGCGTTTTGCGGAACGCTTCGATCAGACCCAGGATCAGTTCCTTGCCACTCGGGCCATAGGCGTAGTCGTTCCGCTGACGTTCCGCGTAGTAGCCATGTTCGGCATACAGCTCAGTCAATCGATCGAGCAGCGTCTTGCCTTCTTCAGCGAGCTCGGCAGCGAGTTCGCAGAGGTACAGAGCCGCGATGGCCGCATCTTTATCACGGGCGTAGTCGCCAGCGAGATAGCCCAGTGATTCTTCCGTTCCGAAGACGAACTTGTCGGCGCCGAGCGCGTCCATCGTCTCGCCGATGTACTTGAATCCGACCAGCAGGTTATCGACGACGCGCAGTTTCGCGGCCCGCGCGATGGCAGCCGTCAGTTGAGTCGTCACCAGAGTCTCAACGACATAGTTGTCGCTGGTGAGTGGCCCGGTGAACTTGCTGCTGTGTCCGGAACCCGCAGCAGCCTTGCTGCGTTTGCGAACGATGTAGTCGGTGATCAACGCGCCTTGCTGATTGCCAGAGATCGGCACGTAATCGCCGGACTTCGGATCGCGGACCATCACCGCAATGCGGTCAGCGTCAGGATCAGAGGCCAAAATCAAGCCGATGTTCTGCTCGCGAGCTTGAGGCAGAATCGGCTCAAAGACCTTCGAACTTTCAGGGTTCGGCAACTGCTTGGGCACATTCGGGAAGTTGCCGTCGGGCTCGCGATGCGGTTCAAAGATGGACACGCCGCTGAAGCCCGCTTCCTGCAACACGCGATAGACTGACGTTTCACCCACTCCGTGCAGCGGAGAATAGATCGCACGCAGGTTGCGATTCTTCGAAAGGCTCAATTCCACCAGCGAACGCGCATAGACGGCATCAACCGCTTCGCCGATCAGCTCGATGCGACCATCTGCAACTGCGACGGCGAAGTTGACCGTCGGAATGTCTTTCGCCTGATAGACGCAATTGACGACTCCCTTGTCGTGCGGTGAGGTGATCTGACCACCGTGACTCCAGTACGCCTTGAAGCCATTGTCGGCAGGTGGATTGTGCGAGGCGGAAATCATCACGCCGACATCGCACTTCAGATGCAGCACCGCGAAGGACAGCTCGGGCGTCGAGCGAATGCTCTCAAACAAAAAGACCTTCAAGCCGTGAGCTGCGAAGACGCAGGCTGTCAGTTCGGCGAATTCGCGCGAACGGTTGCGCGAGTCATGCGAGATTACCGCGCGGCCGATGGGGCGACCGCTCGTCTGCTTGTAGTAGGCCGCGAGTCCATGCGCCGATTCCGCGATCGTGCGCTCGTTGATCGTCGCGGAACCGTAGTCCGCCATCGGGCCGCGTCGGCCGCCAGTACCGAATTCAATCACTTCCCAAAAGCACGCTTCCAGTTCCTTCCACTTGCCGGCCCGGACTTCGGCGGCGATGGCCGAGCGATACTTCTCGAACTGCGGCTCACTGATCCATTGCTTCAGGTTCACGGCGGTTGCGGACTTAATCTTGTCGTCCGTGACTGCCTGATCGACAACTTTCAGAAGCTCGGTGGTGTTATGGTCGTTGCTCATGGTGTGCGTCCTGGTCCGATGTCTGCCGCGAATCCGGGTATGATGAGAATTTCCCCTCAGAAGCATCGCAACCTTAACGAATCCTGAGAACTCAACCGCGACCTGGCGGCAAATTCGGCGTGGATGGCCGTCGGTTCGATCATCCCGCCGATTTGACGCTTGATCCGCCGCAGCAGAGTCACCAACTTGTGAATGCTGCACGTTGTTCTGCGGATTCGTAGGCCCGGCTCAAGCCAGCGAGAGGAGTTGATCTCGTGACATCTGCATTCGGAAAGTCAGATCGTCGAGCCTTCCTGTCCGACCTCGGACTGGGCTTTACGGGTCTGTCGCTGGGAGCAATGCTGGCCGATGATGGCATCGTGCGAGCCGCCGAAACCTCGGCCGAACGTCCATCCGCTCACGCGACGACGCCGCAGCAATTGCACCACCAGCCGCGAGCGAAATCGACGATCTGGGTGTTTTTGTCTGGAGGTTACAGCCACGTTGAGACGTTCGATCCAAAAGCGGCGCTCAACAAATACGCCGGGATGACGTTCGACAAGACGCCGTTCGAGAACCCGGTGAACTCGCCGCTGCACAAGAAGCGTTTTCGATCGGTTGCTGCTGAAGAGATCAACGTTCGCGACGTCTACCCCACGATTTACCCGATGCAGGTTGGCTGGAAGAAGCATGGTGAAAGCGGCATCGAAGTCACCGACTGGTGGCCGCATTTGGCACAGCATGTGGATGATTTGTGCTTCATCCGCAACATGTGGACGACGGACAATGACCATGCCGCCGAGAACCAGATTCACACCGGACGACATCGGCTCGATGAAACTCAACCTTGCATTGGTGCGTGGGCGCAGTACGGATTGGGAACGCTCAACGAGAATCTGCCGAAGTACGTCGTGTTGGGCGGACCGACTCGATCGGACACGCGTCAATCGATCGATTCGTACTATCTGGGACCGCAGTATTCCGGTGTTCCGCTGGCACTTGATCCCAAGAATCCTCTGCCGTTCGGTCAACGCCAGGCCAGTCAGAGTTTCGAGGAACAGCGTCAGGAATACGAACTGATCAACCGCCTCAACGAACTGACGGCGGTCGAGTACCCGGAAGATCAGGAGCTACGAGCCCGCATCCGAGCTTATGAACTCGCGTTCCGCATGCAGTCCGCGGTGCCCGAGGCGATTGATTTCACCAAGGAAACCGAAGAAACGTCGAAGCTCTACGGTTTGAATAACGATGCGACCAAAATTGCCGGGCAGCGATTGCTGGCCGCTCGGCGGCTGGTCGAACGCGGCGTGCGCTTCGTGCAGGTCTTTCCATCGGGTTACGGGACGTGGGATTCACACCAGAAGCTGAAGGACAATCACACGCGACTATGTGCGACGATTGACCTCCCGATCGCAGGCTTGATTCAGGACCTCAAGCAGCGCGGCCTGCTGGATGATGTGCTCGTTGTGTTTTGTACCGAGTTCGGTCGCACGCCCGGTCTCGAACTGCGAGGCGGTGGCAAGGATGGTCGCGACCATCATCCGAACGGTTTCACGATTTGGATGGCCGGGGCCGGTTTGAAACAAGGCCACGTGCACGGCGCGACAGACGAACTGGGCTACCACGCTTTGGGCGAAGGTCACTACGTCACCGATCTGCATGCCACCGTGCTGCACCTGATGGGTCTCGACAATCGCAAGCTGGAAGTCCCCGGCCGCAAACGCCTTGATATCGACCACGGAACACCGATTTTCGACATCTTCGCCTGAATCACGTCGCGCCGTGCATCGGCATCGACAAGCCGTAGCATGGACGCCCCGTCCATGCTACGGCAGAGATCGAAGCTGCTCGCCATGAGTGATTTGCAACCGCTGCCGATGCATTCGCTGAATGCCACAGTCTTATCCCGAATTCAGATTTGAAATGAAACAAGCGGCGTTCCCAGTAGAGAACGCCGCTTGATCAAGTCACGTGGCAAGCAGATGGATTCTGCCGCCGCTTAGTGGTTGAACAGGAACGCCGGACTGTTGATGAGGGCCCAGGCGAGGTCTTGAGCTGCCGTCAGACGTTTCGAGGCCAGTTGCTTCGTGCTGAAGTCGGCGTCCTTCTTCAATTGCACCAGCTTCGGGTCCTCGGGCACTGGTTGGCTAACCGAGTTCAGGATGCCCTTACGCTGAGTAACCCCCGGATCTTCCGGCAGTGGAGCACGAGCGGCCGCCAGCGCCTTTTGCTTGTTGGCGTAGGTGCCATCCGTCCTCTGGAAGAACGCCAGAATTGCCGCTTTCTGGGCATCAGTACGTTCTGCCTCAGGCGTGACGGCAATCGCCTTGAAGGATTCAGGCAGGCTCAACGGGATCGGCAGTGCCTGAGCCGTTGCGCTGATGCGGAAGCGACCGAGCAGATGCGCCTTCGCTGGATGCTGCTGGGTGATGACGATCTTCAAAACCGAACCTTCTTCGAAGCCAGCAGGTTGCTTAGTTTCGAACGTGGCCCAATGCACGATGGCCGGAATCGCATTCGCGACAGCCCAACCTTGCGCTGCATTGGGGTTGCCATCGATCGCCTGGGCAATGTTGAAGCTTTCCTGGTTGAAAGAGGCTTTGGCGTTTTGCAAATCCACTTTCTTGAACTCAGTCGGCTTCGACATCGGAGCCGCGAAGACTTCGAACTCGGTCACCACAAAGTTGCCGTTCTCTGGCAAGCCCGGACCGCCACCCTTGATGGACTCATCCGGAATGGCTTCCAGACGCAGACCGGTGATGTTCTTCAACGTTGTATTGAAGGTCAGGGTGTAGTTGCCTTTTTCGGCCGTACCCTTCGCCAGGATGGACTTGTCCGGCTGAGCAGCCAGCGTCACGTCCTTGGTCGCGGTGGCCGAAGCGGCTTCCAGCAACTGCCAGTCGATCGGCTGGTTGTTGTTCGCCAGATACTTGGTTGCATGAACGGCGAGTTCGGCTTCGTAGGCTTTCACATCCGCGTCCGCCTTGACCGCGTCTTCGTCCTTCTTCTTTTGAGCTTCAGCGATTCGCGGCGCGATCTCCTTCGAGAACGCGTCGAGATCCGCTTGAGCCTTCGCGATGGCGTCGACTCTCTGTTTTTCAAGCTTCGGCTTTTCTTCCTTCCAGAAGGCTTCACGGTCGCCCATTTCCTTCATCACCACCGCATGATCGCCGTCGATTGCGTTGATGGCGCTGATCGTGGCGGTAATTTCGGATTCCGAAGCGGGTCGGTTGAGGACTTTCAGGAACAGTTCGTTGATCAGAGCCTTGTCGTCCGCCTGAGCGGCGACCATCTTGGCCAAGTCGTTGTTCGGATCGGAGATCGCGTTACCGACCGTCGGTCCGGAAACGAGAGCCATGACCGGTCCCAAGGCGACACCCGATGATCGCTCACATTCGCAAGAGCTTTCGCGGGCGGGCTTACCAAAGTTTTCCAGGAAGCCGTCTGCCAGTCTGATACCAGCATCGGGCAATTGAGAAGCTCGCGTACCAGCCGGAACACCCGGAATCTGCGGCGTTGAACCGGTCACTTTGTGAATGGCATCAAACAGCGCTTCCGCCGTCAGGCGTTTGGGGACCGCGTGCGAGAAATTGATCTTGTCGTCAGCGTTCCACTGATTGGACTTGAGCGACAGGTTGTAAGTCCGTGACTTCACGACCGCGCGCATCAGTTCGCGGGTATTGAAGCCGCCTTCGATGAACTTCTTCGTGAGGTCATCCAGCAGTTCGGGGTTCGACGGTGGATTGCCCGCGCGGATGTCATCCAGCGGTTCAATCAGGCCGACACCCATCAGGTAACCCCAGATGCGATTGACGTAGCTCTTGGCAAAGTACTGGTTGTCAGCCGAAGTGACCCAGCGAGCAAACTGCTCACGGCGGGAAGACTTGGGATCGGCTTCGAACTTGGCTTCAAAGGGGAATTTCGGTGGAGTGACTTCGCCCGTACGGTCGTGCTTCAGTTCACCGCCCGCCTGATCGAAGACAACTTCATAGAGCGGCTTGGCACCTTCCACAGCCGTACCGCCGATGGTGGCTCCCTTGCTCTCCGGGTCACCCTTCAGACCGAACTGGGCCAGGAAGGCTCCGGTTTCGTAGTAGTTGTCCTGAGTCCACTTTTCGAATGGGTGGTCGTGGCACTTGTTGCAGTTGAACCGCACGGCCATGAACAGGTGAGTGCTGTTTTCGAGCGTCTCTTGAGGCACGCGGGTGATCTTCCAGTAGGACGCGGCGGGGTTCTCGCGGTTTGATCCCGACGCCGTCAGCACCTTGTAGGCGAACTGGTTGTGCGGCGTGTTGTTCGCGACTTCATTGCGGATCCAGTCACGGAACGACTTCGCTCCGGGCTCACCGAGGAACTTACGATTGACCTGCAACAAATCCGCCCACTTGTTCGTCCAATGATCGATGAACTCGGGCGAGCCAATCAGCTTGTCGATGAGTTCATACCGCTTGACCTGTGTTTCGCGCGCATCAGCCACGAAGGCCTGCACCTCGGCCACCGATGGCGGCAGACCGGTCAGGTCCAGATAGATACGTCGGACGAATTCATAGTCGTCGCACAAGTCTGACGGCGCGATCTTCATGCGCTGCAGCTTGCGGGCGACGTGATCGTCAATCGCATTCCACTTCTGCGGATCAGCCCAGACGAAGCCAGTACGATCGCCCATCACCGTCACCGTCGTCGCCGCGTAACGACCTTCAAAGCGGGCGAGAATAGCCGCTTCACCTCGACGCAGCGTGCTGACCAGACCAGTTCCGTCCGTCTTGGCGACGTCGGTATTGCTGCTCTCGATGAAGGCTTCCGCCGTCACATCGCGAGTCGTGCCATTGGCGTAGCTAGCAATGATGCGGATCTGTTGCTTGTTGCCGATGCGCTGCACGACGGCGTTCTTCGGTTCGACGTCGATCGAAACCACGCGCGGCGTGTTGAGATCCAGCTTCGCGCCGCTGCCAATCCAGCGACGAATGACTTCAAAGTAAGGATGCCCGGGCTGAGTGAGCTGACCGCCCACGTGCGGCACGGCACCAGTCGCCTTCAGCAGCATGAGGCTGTTTTCCGGCGAGGCTACGTTCGCCCGGCGGGAAGCCAGATCGTCCGTGAACGCTCGCGTGTCGTAGATCGGGTCATAGCCGCGGAGCGACAGCTTGAACCCGTTCTTGCCGTCTTTGGCTCCGTGACACGTGCCCTGATTGCAACCCAGCTTGGAGAGCACCGGATTCACGTCGCGGACGAAATCGGCCGAAGCCGCAATGCCGGTGACTTGCACGGGCACCTTGATGGTTTGATCGCCGATGGTGGCCGTCAGTTCGCAATCGCCAGCGGCGACCACGCTCACCAGACCGTTGGCAGCAACCTTCACAACACCTTCTTTGGAAACACCAAACTTGACCATGCGGGTCACGTCGCTGGTATCACCGTTCGCCAGTTTGCCGGTAATCAGCAGTTGGGCCTTCTCGAAAGCACCCGTCAGTTCGACCGCCTTCGGAGAAACTTCCAGCGCTGCAACCTTGTCGTCCTTGTGCAGCGTTTCAACCGGCGTTGGAGCAGCGACGCTTGGTCCAGCCGCCATCGCCACTTGATTCGCGGTTGCTGACGGTTGGCTCAACGGCACCGCGAGAAACTCACGGATCGGCTTGCCGCCTTCGGTTTCAAAGACGCGAATCTTGCCATCAGAGCAACCCGCCGCGACTTGCTTTCCATCCGGCGAGAACCGCACGGAATAGATACCCGCGTTGTCGAGCTTGATTTGAGCCAGCACAGGCAGAGCTTTGTTCTGGTACTCGGCCAGCTTCTTCTTTTCGCCGTCGTTCTGCTGCTGCACCCGCTTCTTCATGATGGCTTTGATGTCATCAGGAGCGGTGGTGTCGACGTCTGTGTCGTAAACAAACACGTCGCCCTTGTCGTCCAGACTGCTGCCTGCGACGACGCGACGTCCGTCCTGGCTGTAATCCACTCCAAACACGCGACCGCGCATCGGGCTGAGTTCACGAATCAGATTGGCATTGTCGCCAATCACGCGAGCCGTGATACGGAAGATGCGGAACAGCTTCGGAGCACCATCAGCACCGCCCACAACGATTTCATCGCGGGAGGGATGCGTATCAACCGCCGCGATACCACCCTTCAGTGCACCGGGGGTGATCGACGTGATGTTGTCGATGAAGCGGTTCGTCGCCACCTCGGTCAGCTTGGCCGTGCGGTCACGACCGACGGAAATAATGTGATCGCCGCTCGGATTCCAGACGGTATCCAGGACCCAATCGTCATGGGCTCCCTGAAACACAACTTGCTCGCCGGTTTCCGCATTGATGGCTCGCAGAGTCTTGTCCGAGCAGCCAAAAGCCACGCGAGTACTGTCCGGCGACCAGCTCACGCCGTACACGGTGTCATAGGTAATGGAGTGCGAGAGCAGCAGTTGTTTCTTCTCAACGTCCCAGATCTGGACTTCGCCCATGCGGGCCGGCTTGCCGCCTGACACCGCCAGGCGCTTGCCATCGGGAGAGAACCGCACCTGTTGAATACGTTCAGCGACGCCGACCAGACGAGCGACAATGCCCGAGCCGTCGGCCTTATGAATCAAGACCTCGTGATAACCCGAGACCGCCACCAGGCTGCCATCCGGGGAGTAATCCAACGACGTGATCGCTGGCGGCAGGACGTAAACCGGCGGGTGAGCCGCGTCGTACTGCAGGTCGGCGTTGGCAGGAGTATCGTCCGTCGCCCCTTCGGCGATCCACTTGCGGATCGTCTCGATTTCCTGAGCATGGATCGGCGACTTACCGCGAGGCATCTCGGCCTTACCGTCCTTCGGAGTGATCAGCTTCACCAGATAGCTGTCGTCCGGCTTGCCGGTGACGATGGCTTTCTCGCCGCTTTCACCCTGACCAAGCAGTTGCTTGAAGTCCGTCATCACGTACTTGCCGCCAGCTTTCGCCGGTTGATGACAGCCTTGGCAGTTGGCCTGAAAGATCGGCCGAACCTGTTTGTAATAGCTGACTTTACCATTGCCCTCGGCGGGCTTTTCCTGAGCCACTACCGTCGCAGCGGAAAGAAAACACGAAACCCATGCCGCTAAGTGCATTGCGCGGATATGCATAGCCTGTCACCGTAGGTTGGAGACAAAGGATGGAAAGCTGTGAGGATTCAAAGGCGGGAGATTGTGGTTAGAGAACAAGCCATCAACGTATCGACGATCATTGCTGCGAGCAAGCAGCGGACCTGTTGAACTAACCGGAGTCTCCGGATTCGCCCGTAACCGCCACCGCAATCAGTCAATCGTCTGGCACGCGACCACTGAATTCAGCACCGATTTTTCCGCCAACGAAAAAATCGCTGGCTTCCGCTCCCGAAGAAAATCGGGGTTCAGCCATGGATGAAAGACGGATAGAGGGAGTCCGAGAATCTTTTTCCGGTTTAAGGGGCGCCAGACTTGGATACTGGCGAATCCGTTTTCCGTGTTTCATCTGTGTTTGATCCGTGGCCAAATAACTTTTTACGAGCTCTCCCGCCCGGGTCTGAGGGTACTCTAAGGTACCAATCGCTGACCCGGATGACTCAAATGCAGCCGTACCATGCCACCATCGTGGCGTTGACGACCGGTACCCCAGAGCCATTTCAACCAGCGAATACTGATGAGCACGTCGGAGATTCAGGTCTTTCATGTTACTCCCGAGGACCATCGCAAGATGGTCAGTCAGGCCTTGCATGGTTGGATGGGCTCATCGTGGCACCAAGCCCGCAAGCTGGTGCTCACCCGGCGCGTACAGATCAACGGCAATCTTGTCGACGACGAGCGGAAGCGACTGAATCCGGGCGACGTCGTGCGCGTTCTGCCGCACCCGCAAGCCCCTCCGCCGAAGGCCGAGGACGTGCGACTGCAGTTTCTCGACGAGTATGTCGTCGTTGTCGAAAAACCCGCCGGCTTCACGAGCGTCCGCGAGCATTCAGCCGGAGCAAAACGCGACCGGCTGCAAACGATTGACGAGATCCTGCCGGAACTCATTGGTGGGCGACTCGGTCTGCCGCGCGAACGCCGCATCAAGCTCCCCAAAGTGATTCCCGTCCATCGACTGGACCGGGACACCAGCGGGCTGATGGCGTTTGCCCGGACGCCCAGCGCCGAACAACATCTCTCGCAACAGTTTCGCAAGCACACGATTCGCCGACGATACATCGCTGTCGTGCAAGGGGATCTAGCCGAGCCCAGGACGTTCGAATCGCGGTTTGTGGAAGATCGCGGCGACGGATTGAGAGGCAGTACGACGGAGCCGGAGGGTGGAGATCGCGCCGTCACTCATGTGAAGCCTGTCGAGCGTCTGGGCGACTTCACCGTCATTGAATGCCGACTCGAAACCGGGCGCACCCACCAGATTCGCATTCATCTGTCGGAAGCCGGCCACTTCCTGTGCGGCGACCGCGTGTACTGCAAGCCCGCTGGCCAACCGCCCTTGCCCGACAACAGCGGCGCGCCGCGGCTGGCCCTGCACGCCGCCAGCCTCGGCTTCACACATCCCAACGACCAGGAACCGCTGGACTTCGAAATGGCTCCGCCGCAGGACATGCTTGAGTTCCTGCAGCGACTCGGCAGCAAGCTCTTTAAGAAAGAAACACGCGAACCCAAGCAACGCCGCAAGTGAGCCGCAGTTCGCTGTGCCTGGCAGAACCGCGCAACTCTTACTTCTTCGCCGTCTGCCAGCGCTGCCACTCAAGGCCGGGGCGTTCAACTCGGAACTCCACCAACCGGGTGTGCTCCACTTCCGTCACATAGACCGTGCGTCCGTCTGGACCACCGAAGCACAGGTTGCTGGGTTGTTTTCCGAGCACGTCGACCTCATGCAGGATCTCACCCTTCGGTGACATGATCGCAACGGTGCCTTTGCCGTAACGAGTAATATAGAGATTGCCGTCCACGTCGCAGCGCATGCCATCGAAGCCATGATCGGGGAACAACTTCACCAGTTGTTTGTTCGTGAGACTGCCATCCGCGGCGACATCAAAGCTCCACACATTCCGCTGCACGCTCTCATTGACGTACAGCTTCTTGCCGTCGGGGCTCAGCTCGATGCCGTTGGTCGTCCCCATCTTCTCGGCGACCTTCTTCACTTCGCCCTTCGTACTGATTCGCCAGAGCTGTCCCGTACTGTTTCCCCAGTTCGGGTCGCTCGCGTAAAGCGTTCCATCCGGGCCGATCGTCAGATCGTTCGGCTGGTTCATCGATCCTTCGTGAGCAAACACAGACACGGCCTTGGTCTTCATGTCGATCTTCAAGACGTTGTGCTGCTCATAGTCCGCCACGTACATGAAGCCAGCGGCGTCGAAGCGAATGCCGTTGCCGACGCTCTTCTCCGGCAGCGTGACAAAGACCTCGCCCTTCCCGGCCGGAGTGACTTTGCCGATCGTGCCCTGCTTGGCAAAGTTGACCGCATAGATATTTCCAGCCGCGTCGGTGCCTGGACCTTCGATGCCGGGAGTGAACTCTTTGGGCTGAGTCAGCGGCTTGGCCACAAACAGCTTGTCTTCCGCGATTCCAACGGAGGATTGCACCACCGCCCCCACTACAGCCAATACGCAACTCAGTTTCTGAAGACGCCTCATCGATGCGTGCCCTTTATCGAGGGAATGTTGCGAGTCCACGGCGCGAACTGCACTGCAGCGTTCTGACTCGCCTTCCGCAAGCAACGCCGTAACAAGCAGGTCGGATGAGACTGCCCAGCCTGCTTGTCATTCACTGACGCGTTCCTAGATCTGATCAACCCAGCTCGGCAGTTGGGCGAAGACGTTGGCCACGACCTGATCGCCGGCGCCCGTGATTCGAACATCACTGGCGTCGTTGTCGAAGACGTCTGCGCCGGCACCGCCAGTCAGAGAGTCGAGGCCGCTGGCCGGATTCGCTCGATTGCCGCCGACCAGCACGTCAGCCTGAGCACTACCGGCCAGAGTGTCGTTACCACCACCACCGAGCAGCGTAACCGGTACAGATGAGGCGTTGGCATTGAGGACATTGTTGCCAGCGCCGCCCACCAGCACGATGCCTTCCACGGCGGCCGGAGTTTCGGTGCCTGTCGCTGCCGAGACAATTTGAAAACCGTTGACGGTCACGTTCGCATTCGCGACCTCGTAAACCACGTCAGTACCGCTGCCGCCGTCCAAGGTGTCTGTGTTGGCTCCACCCGACAGCACGTCATTGCCGTCTCCACCGAAGACCTGATCCTTACCAACACCGCCCAGCAACGTGTCATTTCCGATCGAACCTTGCATCTGCACGGAGACCGTTGCCAGACGAGCGTCGAAGAAGTCAGCTCCCAGACCGCCCATCAGCACAATGCGGCTGATGTTGAGCGGCGTTTCAGTACCAATCGCGGCCGAGGTCATCTGAGTTCCCGTGATGACGATCGTGCCATCGACAAACTCGCTCAAGCGATTGATACCTGCCCCGCCGTCTTGAGTATCGGTGCCAGCTCCACCGGTCAGTTGATCGTCACCATCGCCGCCCTGCACTGTGTCGGCGCCATCACCGCCTTGCAGCGAATCGTTACCCGCACCCCCAGACATGACGTCATCACCGGCTTCGGCGAAAAGATGGTCATTGCCCGCGTCGCCCTGCAGCGTGTCGGCATCGCTGCTTCCGAGCAGTAGATCACCGCCATCTCCGCCCGAGATCGTGCCGCCTCCGATATCCAGCGAAATGAAGTCGTCGCCGTTACCGCCACTCAGGGAGTCGATGCCGTCACCGCCCGTGATGTAATCGTTACCCGCATCGCCGGCGACGGTGTCTGCGCCGTCTTCAGCGTTGATGCGGTCGTTGCCACCTCCGCCAATCACGGAGTCATTGCCAGCTCCAGCATTGATCGAGTCCGCACCGTCCAATCCATCAACAACGTCATTGCCATCGGTCGTCGTGATGAAGTCGAGCCCCGTCGTGCCGGTGATGGTGTCGTTGCCACCACCGCCATGAATGATCGCGATACCCAGATTGTTGAAATTCGACAGATCAATGCGGTTATTACCAATACCACCCATCACGTTGATGGCTTCCACGGAATTCATCGTGTCCACAGCGATGGCATTGCCACCCAGCAATTCCGTCAGGGCCGTATTCGTAACCACGAAGTCGGTGTCGTTCTTGCGGCGACCGGTATCCACGCCGTCACCGCCGAGCAGGACGTCTTCGCTGGCACCGCCGTCGAGGAAGTCGTTACCCAAGGCACCGCTCAGCACATCGCGGCCCGCATAACCGAAGAGCACGTCGTTACCCGTGCCACCATTCAAGGTGTCGGCCACACTGGAACCGGTCAGCGTGTCAGCTCCCGCACCGCCGTTGATGCCAACAGGAATCGAAGCACCCGAAGCATCAATGACGTTCGCACCGTTGCCGCCGGTGAGGTTCGCGGCCTCGATGCCGATCAAAGTGTCCGAGCCCATACCCGTCAGCGAGGTGTTCGTGAGGAACATGTCGACGTCACCCTGCTCGACCAGCATGTCGCTCGATGAGCCGCCGTCCAGAGTGTCATCACCCTGCCCGCCGGTCAGTGTGTCCTTGCCACCACTGCCAAGCAGCTCGTCGTTGCCGGTACCGCCATTCAGACTGTCGAGATAGGCACCGCCCATGATGGTGTCGTTGCCCGTGCCACCGTCGACCGTTACCGCAACGGGTGCCAGAGATGCGTCGAAGCGGTCATTCATCGGCCCCAGGTGAACGTCGATGCCCGTCACGCCCGACGCCGGGAATCGCATCTCCGTCGCTCCGGCTCCGTCTGTGAACGAGACAATCACGATCTCGCCCGTGTTCGAGTCGTAGGTGACCCGCACGTCGGTAGGGATGTTGGCGGAATTGTCGATCTCGATCGTACCGCCATTGGAAGTTGCCGTGATCGGAGCCGGGTCATCGTCGAGAATCGATACTGTCACCGAGTTCGGCGTGCCAACGGTGCCGTTTGTAAGTGCGCCCAAGCCGACGACGATTGTCTCGACCGGCTCGTCAACATTATCCGGCAGCAGGGTGAACTGCAGAGTGCCGGTCGTCATGCCGGCGGGAATGACGATCTGCGTGCCGCTGCGGGTGTAGTCAGAACCGAGCGTTGCGGTGCCAGTCATCGACAGACCGATGGTCACGTCGTCGAACCATGGCTTACTGAGCGTGGCTGTCACGGTGGCCATCCCGCCCGGCAAATCTGTTACCTGGCTGAGCGAGACCGTCGGCAGCGTGCGGTCGCTGGTGATCGACGCTGAATTCTGAACGACACCATTTGAAGCCGCGTCCTGAGCCGCATCATTCGCGACACTGACGGTCACCTTTCCGTCGGCTGTCGGCGTCACGGCCAGCGTGTACGTGTCACCGTCAACTGGGGTGAAAGTCCCCGCCGAGCCATTACCGACCGAGACATCCGACTTGGTGAAGCCGGTCACGTCCTCGCTGAACTCGAACGTAAACGTGATCGAACTGGCATTGGTGCTGGTGCCATCTGGCGCAATCGCAACTGTCGGCGCCTTGTTGTCGATCGCGAAGGTCTCATCTTCGGTAGGCTCAGCGGCAACCACTGCGTTTCCGGCTAGATCCGTCGCACTTAACGCTCCCGAGAAGTTCAGACCGACCGTGCCATTGAGATTGTCGAGGTCTCCGCCCGAGACCGTCAGGTCGTAGGTCGCGGCATCCACGGCAGTGACCTTGGTCACGGTGGCTGTCGTGCCGGTGATGGAGAAGTCCGGTGCACCAATGCCCGTCACGTCTTCGCTGAAGATGACTCGGAACACAACCTGATCGGCGTTGGTCGCACTGCTCGCCGGAGTTTGACGCTCGAACGAAACCACAGTTGGGACTGTGTTGTCGACGAGGAAGTTCTCGTCGGTCGCCGGTTCAGCGATGGCGATGACGTTCTTCGCACCGTCCGCGATGTCCGTCGTCGCGAGCAGATCCAGTTCGATAGTCCCATTGAACGAAGCCAGATCGCCGCCTGAGATCGCGATGACGTAAGTCGACGAATCCACGGAGCTGATGTTCGTGATGGTCGCAGTCGAAGAACTACTCACAGCGAAGTCCGTCGCATCGACACCTGTGACCGCGCCGCTGAAGGTTGCTCGGAACACCAGCGAATCAGAGTTGGTTGCGCCGGCAGAGGGAGTCTGCCGAGTGAACGAGAGCAGCATGGGGTTCGATTGATCGAAGATCCGGCTGAGTTGAGTCGCAACCGTATTGCCATTGTGGGCGTCGTCGAACGCGACGTCCGCTGCAACGTCGACTGTCACCGTGCCATCGCCTGTAGGCGTCACATCAAAGCTGTAGTTGGCTCCGCTGCCGGTGAAGTTCGAAGCCACACCGCCACTCACCACGATGTTTTCGAGTTCCAAGTCCGAGACCGATTCGCTGAAGGTCACAGTAATAGGAATAGGTGAAACATTCGTCGTGCTGGTCGCGGTCGTTCTCAGAGTGATCGTGGGCCGCGTGTTATCAACATCATAGGTTTCGTCGATCGCGGGTTGCGTGGCAGCAAGAGCGTTCGTTGCTCCATCAGTGATCGTCGGACTAGCGGCGACGTTGAGACCAACATTCCCATTGAATGTGGCCAGATCACCACCCGAAACCGTGATCTCGTAGATCGAGCCCGACACCAGCGTCACTGCGGTAATCGTGGCGGTTGTGGTGCCTTGAATCGCGAAGTCGTTAGCCGCGACGCCCGTCACGTCTTCACTGAAGTTAGCGTAGAAATTGAGCGTATCGGCGTTTGTCGCACTCGAGACAGGGTCGTGGCGAACAAAAGAAAGCAGGACGGGGATGGTATTGTCGAAGTTATAAACTTCATCGGTTGCTGGATCGACGAAGGGCAGAGCGTTGCCTGCCAGATCGCTGATTACCGCCGAGGCGCTCAGGTCCAGTTCCAGTGTCCCATTGAATGATGTGAGGTTGCCACCGGAAATCGTGACGTCATACACCGACGCACTTATGGGATTCACATTCGTAACAGTCGCGCTTGTCAGACTGTTGATACCAAAATCGGCACTCGCCACACCCATCACGTCTTCACTGAAGGTCGCTCGGAAGACGACGGAATTCGCGTTCGTGAGCGCGCCAGATGGAGTCTGGCGAGCAAACGAGAAGATCGTTGGTGCGATGGAGTCGACCGAGTACGTCTGGTCGGTTGTGGGTTCAGTGTTGGGGAGCGAGTTGCCTGCGAGGTCGGTGATCGTGGGAGATGCGGCGAAGTTCAATCCGACCGAGCCCGTGAAACTGGCCAGGTTGCCGCCAGAAACTGTCACGTCATACACAGAGCCACTGATCGGATTCACGTTCGTGACGGTTGCCGTCGTCGTACCACTGCGCACGAAGTCCGCAGCAGACACACCGGTCACGCTTTCGCTGAAGGTGACTCGGAAGACGAGAGAATCAGCATTGGTCGAAGCTCCGGATGGCGTCTGTCGCACAAACGAGGTGGTGCTGGGAGCGACCGTATCAAAGACAATATCAAACTGAGAGGCCACCGTGTTGCCATTGCTCGCCCCATCGATGGCAGCGTTAGCCGCCACATCGACGGTCACAGTGCCTTGACCCGATGGGATTAGATTGAATGTGTATACTGCACCGGTGCCCGCGAAGTCCGAGAAGGAACCGTTCCCAATATCCAGATCTGACGAGTCAAATCCAGTCACGGCGCTACTAAAGGTCACGGTCATCGGAATCGGCGAGACATTGGTCGGATCTGATGCAGTGGAAGTGATGGAGACCGTTGGAGAGACATTATCATAGACACGGCTGAACTGCGTAGCCGCCGTGTTGCTATTGCCAGTCGCGTCGGTGGCCACATTCCCTGCGATATCGGCAGTCACTGTCCCTTGCGCGGACGGAGTGATGCGGAACGTGTAACTCGAGCCACTGCCCGTGAAGTTCGACTTAGTGCCATTCGTGACGATGATGTCGGTCAGAGCAAAACCTGTTACGGACTCGCTGAACGTGACCGTCACAATAATGGGCGAGACATTCGTTGGATCAGTAGCAGTGGACGTCATTGATACCGTCGGAGCTAAGTTATCCAGCGTATAGGTCTGGTCGGTCGCTGGCTCCGTTGTGGCGACCGCATTACCGGCGACATCAGCGATTGAGATCGAAGCGGCGTAGTTCAGGCCGACCGTGCCGCTGAAGCCCGCGAGATCACCGCCACTCACCGTGACGTCGTAGACCGTGCCGCTGATGACGGACACGTTGGTGACAGTCGCGGTCGTTGACCCGTTGACGGCAAAGTCAGCGGTATCAACACCGGTAACGGCCTCGTTGTAGGTCACTCGAAACACCAGCGAATCCAGGTTTGTGGATGCCGCTGACGGAGTCTGGCGTGCGAATGAACTTGTAACCGGAGTAGTGTTATCGAGTGTATAAAGCTCGTCGGTGAGAGGCTCGCTGGATGCGACGGAGTTCGATGCGGCGTCGGTGATGGAGGGAGCCGAGAAATTCAGGCCGACCGTGCCGTTGAAGCTCACGAGATTGCCGCCACTGATCGTGACGTCGTACTGCGAACCACTGACAGTAGCCACATTCGTTACTGCTGCCGTGGTTGTGCCATTGACCGCGAAGTCGGTCGTGCCCACGCCCGTAACGGTTTCACTGAAAGTCACTCGGAAAACGAGAGAGTCGGCATTTGTCGGAGAGGCTGAAGGATTCTGCCGCACGAACGACGTCACGGTTGGTACGACATTGTCGAGAGTGAAGATCTCATCCGTCGCGGGTTCGCCGGTTTGCAAAGCGTTGCCGGTCGAGTCATTGATGATCGGAGACGCGGCCAGATTCAGTCCGACGGTGCCGTTGAAGCTGGCGAGATTGCCGCCGCTGATCGTCACGTCGTATTGCGATGTGCTGACCGTCGCCACGTTTGTCACGGTTGCCGTCGTGGTGCCGTTCACCGCGAAGTCGGCTGTACCGACGCCTGTGACGGCTTCGCTGAAGGTCACTCGGAAGACCAGCGAATTCGCGTTCGTGGACGCCGTGCTGGGAGTCTGACGCACGAACGACGAGACTGTCGGAGCGGTATTATCGAGGGTGAACGTGGCATCTGTCGCGGGTTCCGTTGAGGGCACCGCGTTACCAGCGGCATCCGCAATCACAGGCGAAGCCGCGAAGTTCAAGCCCACAACGCCGTTGAAGCTGGCGAGGTTCCCGCCACTGACCGTGATGTCGTACTGAGTACCGCTGACGGCCGTCACATTGGTAACAGTGGCCGTCGTGGTGCCATTCACCGCGAAGTCGGCAGTGTCGACACCAGTGACGGTCTCGTTGAAGGTTGCTCGGAAGACCAGTGTGTCGGCGTTCGTCGCCGCGGAGGCTGGAGTTTGCAACGCGAACGAGGTCGTGCTCGGAGCAGTATTATCCAGCGTGTAGGTCTGATCGGTGGCGGGCTCCGTCGACGGCAAGGCATTGCCGGCAGCGTCGGTGATGGTAGGCGCGCTGAAGTTCAAGCCGACTGTGCTATTGAGGCCCGTGAGGTTGCCGCCACTGACGGTGACGTCGTACTGCGTGCCACTGACGGCAGTCACGGTTGATACTGTCGCTGTGGAGCCGCTGACGGCAAAGTCCGTCGTACCAACGCCCGTCACGGTTTCATTGAACGTAACGCGGAACACCAGTGAGTCAGCGTTGGTGGTCGTCGCTGAGGGAGTCTGACGCACGAACGACGTTGCGGCGGGAGCTGTGTTGTCCAGCGTGTAGACCTCATCGGTCGCCGGTTCGGCGACCACGAAGGCGTTCGTGGCGATGTCGGTGATCGTCGGCGAAGCGGCGAAGTTCAGACCGACAGCCCCGCCAAACGTCGCGAGATTACCGCCGCTGATGGTGACGTCGTACTGCGAGCCGCTCACGGTGGCGACGTTGGTGACGGTCGCTGTCGTCGAACCATTGACCGCGAAGTCCGTTGTACCAACACCTGTGACGGTCTCACTGAAAGTGACCCGGAACACCACCGAGTCCGCATTGGTGGTCGCTGCCAACGGTGTCTGCCGCACGAACGAAGTGACCGTCGGCACGACACCGTCCACGACCAGGGCTTTGTTGGCCCCTAGAGAGCCCGCAGCACTTGGAGCAGGCAGTGTCAGCGGGGCATTGTTGCCAGCGGCGTCTTTGATCGTACCACCGTTGAGCTGCAATGAGCCGGCGGAAGCATAGTCGAGGTCCGCACTCGCATGCCCAGACGCCACCGTGTAGTTGAACGTCAGCGTGTTGGTACCAGTACCGCTGGCATAGTTCAGGACGGCATCGGTCGAGCCTGTTTCCAGCGTCAGTGTCGGAGTGCCCGTGACGGTCACGTTCTCGCTGAAGGTCACGGTAACCCCAATTGCGTTCCCGGCCTTATAACTCCCATCGGCCGTGGATGAACTCACGCCGGTAACCGTCGGCGCGGTGTTGTCCGTGATTGAGCCGTCGATCGCGAAGAGTTCCTGCCCAGTCGTGGTGTCGGTCGCTCGAACGAGCAGTGTTGTACCAATGACGAGAAGATCGTTGTCGTCATCGGTCACTATGCTCGGGGACCCATCGCCTGTGCCATTTAGATCTGTCGAGAGATCATAGGTCGTCGTCGCGGCATTGTACTGATACAGCTCACGGCCGCTGGCGGACTGCATCACGGCGAAGAGACGATCATCGAAGACAAACTGCGACGTCAGGTTGGACTCCACCCCGCCCGATGGCCTGCTCCCATTCGCAATGAGAGTCACTGCGCCGGTCGTCAGATTGAGCTTGTAGGGTTCCGAAAGTCCGCTGGCACCCTGGGCTTCAAGGTACAAATCACCATTGAAATTGGTGAACGAGTTAGGAAACGAACTGCCGGTTCCGGCCAGGATGTCCTTTACAAGGACAATTTGATTGTTGCTGGCTTGCAGCTTGTAAAGTTCGCTGCCGGTGGATGTGTCTGTGAACACCATCAATAAGTCGGATCCGCTGTAGACCAGATCTCCGTTCTCATCCTTCGCGAGTTGCGGGCTGGAGCTGGTTGTGCCGTTAAGGTCAGCGACGCGTTCAAAGGTGTTATTCGCTGTGTTGAGCTTGAACAGATCGCGTCCGGTATCACTGTTGATGGAGGTGAAAAGATTATTATTGAAGACAAACAGCAGTGTCAGATTCGAGTCTTGGCCTGACGCGGGATTGGCTCGACTGACGACCGTAGCATTTCCGCTTGAGGAGTCATAAACGTAAGGCTCAGTATTGGCGCTCGCATCATCCGCTTCGAAGTACAGTTTGTTGTTAAAGACAGTGAACGAGTTGGCGAAGCTGCTTGCGGTGCCCGAGAGCACGTCCTTCAAAAGCGCCAGTTGATTGTTATCAGCTCGCAACCGGAATATCTCCTGCCCGGTGGA
>CAYLTY010000073.1:26176-35003 GCA_964386705.1 uncultured Planctomycetaceae bacterium | reverse complement strand
AGATCGGCGCCTTCCGCGACGCCGCGCACTTCTTCGAGGTCTTGCGGACAATGTTGCTCGAACAGCGGCTTGAATTTGCGAGCTCGCCGAATCAGTTCGTCTTCTTCCAACTTCAGCGACTCGCACAGGTATCCGATGAAGGCTGCAATCTTGGTACGGGCGAGGTCGCCGTGCCGCAGACCCATCTCGCGCGCAGAGCCCTTCGCGAATATCAATGGATAGCGGACGTTGGTGGGTTGCAGAATTCGTGTCATCGTACGACCTCGATTCGGTGATTCCGCGCAGTGTGTCTTATCCGCTTACACTTTACGTGCTTCGACGAGCTGTGTTCTCAGCTTCGGCAGCAACCCGTAAGCGGCCGCCAAAAGTTTGATCGGGTGAATCGTAGGGACTGGCGAGTCATGTTCCATCTGCAGCCGGCAACTGCTGCACTCAGTGGTCCCGACGAGGAAGTCTGGTTGCCGCATCCTTTCAATCAGCGGCTGCCCGATCGCCAGCGATGTCTCGAAGTTCTCACGCATCAAACCGAAGGTGCCCGCCATGCCCGAGCAGCCTGCCTCAATAGGAATCAGCTCCAGGCCGGGGATCAGTTGCAGCAGCTCACGCATCGGAGTGCCTTGCCGCAGGGCTTTCGTGTGACACGGGGTGTGATAGCCCACTCGAATCGGCAGTTCGATGAAGTCGTTCCGCAGGTGATCCTGTTTCAACAGCTTCAGCAGGAAGGCTCCTGCCTCGACAGTCTGTTGCGAGATTACCTCAGTGTCAGGATGAACTAGCAGCAACGGGTACTCATCTCGCAGGCAGATGGCGGCGGCTGGTTCTGTGCAGACGATCGGAATGCCGTCGCGTGCAAACTCAGCCAGTTCGCGGAGGTTGGCTTCAGCAACGCGACGAGCCCCGGCCAGATCGCCTGCCGAGACCATCGCCATGCCGGAGCCGTTCTGTCCCTGAGGCACAAAGACATGAATATCGTGATGCCGCATGATGGCCAGGAACGCGCGAGCCAGCTCGGGATCGTGATAGTTTGCGAAGTGATCCACAAAGTAGACGACGGACTGCTCCCAGCGGTCGCTACCAGAACGCACGTCCTTACCGAACGAGGCGATGAACGACTTCGTGGCGAACTTCGGGAGCTTGCGACGGCGATCGATGCCGACCGCTTTCTCCATCAGCCAGCGCGCGGGTTTGTTCGTCAGAAGCAAGTTCACGAACCACGCGAGGTGTCCTGACAGCCCGCCAATCGCCGACATGCGGGACAGGAACCAGTGCGTGCGGCTGAGGCCGTTCGCGTCGACCACTTGTGCCTTCGCTTCGATCATCAGCTCAGACACGCGAGTGTTGGTCGGACACTCCAGATCGCACTGTTTGCAGTTGAAGCACAGCGAGGCCAGCCGCTCCATTTCTGGCGACGACATCACGGTGCGCGGCAGTTCATCGTTGAGCAGACTGCGGATGACGTTGGCTTTCGCACGCGGACTCGCGTCTTCACTCTGGTCCACTCGGAAGAACGGGCACATGCGCAGTTCGTCCTGCTGACTGCGGCACAATCCGCAGCCGTTACAAGTCTCAGCAACCGACACCAGTTGCGGCAGGTCCCAGTTCAGTTGCAGTTCGACCAGATCGGTCGTCGTCTTGGTTGCGGGACGGAGCGACGAGACGGGCAGCTCACGATCCGTCGTGACGACCTTGCCGGGGTTGAGCAGGCCGCGCGGGTCAAAGATGTTTTTGATCTCGCGGAAGACGGGCATGAGCGGCCCGTATTGCTTCTGGACGAAGTACGAGCGCGCCAGTCCGTCGCCGTGCTCACCGCTGATGGAACCGCCGAGCGAAATCGCGATCTCAAACACATCCTGAGCCAGCGCCTGCATCCGTTCGGCATCGACCTGCCGCGGAAAGGACATGAACGGCCGCATGTGGATCTGCCCGGACGCTGCGTGCGAATACAGCGACGCGGTGACTTCGTGCTTCTGCAACGCGCGTTGTGACTGCGTGTAGAACTCCTTGAGACACTCCGGCGGAATAGCGACGTCTTCGATGAACGGAATCGGGCGTATGTCGCCACGCATGCGAGTTAACAGCGGGACGACCTTGCGAGGAAGCTCCCAGAGGAATTCGACGTCGTCGAAGTCGTAGGCTTCGAGAGCGACGACCATATCGCTGAAGCGGGCCTGCACGGCCGCGACTGTCAACGCGATTCGCGACTGCGTTTCGGCCTGGCTCAACCCCGAATGCTCGATCAGCAGCCCGGCCTCGGCAGCCGGTGGGATCAGGTGCTCGAACCGCGAGTCGTTTTCGCGACCGAGGCTCAGCAGCCGCCGGTCCAGCAGGTCGCAGGCGCTGGGTTGATGAGGTGTCACGAGCGACACTGATTCAATCGCTTGCTCGACCTGACCGAAGAGCAGCAGAGCGACGCCGCGGAACTCGGGCAGGGGGGACGTGTGCAGGGTCGCTGACGAGAACAGCCCGAGTGTGCCTTCGGAACCGACCAGCATCCGCGCCAGATGGAGATGCTTGCCGTGTCGAATGCCGCGCAGAAAGTAGCCGCTGCTGTTGCGGAAGAGCGGCTTCTGATGCGTTTGAATCAGGGCTTCGTTGTCGCCCAGTACTTTGCCCAGCCGATGTGTCAGCGTCTGGCGGATCTGGCCGTCCGAGGTTTCCTCGGTGATTTCTTCGCCGACGTCCGGAGCGATCCATTGAGCCGTATTGAGCGTCTCACTGCCGCACAGCATCGCGTGACCATTGGCCAGCACCACCTCGATTGAGACCACATGGTCCCGCGTCGAACCGATCCGGACGGCTCGAGATCCGGCGGCGTCTACTCCCAGCATCCCGCCAATAGTAGTTGTCGCTGCCGTGGACGGGTCTGGCGGAAAGTAGCGGCCGCGCTTACGCAGTTCGCGGTTGAGGCGTTCCAGCACCACGCCGGATTGCACGGTCACCGTGGTGTCGTTGATGTGTTGAATCGCGTTCATGTGCCGCGAGAAGTCCACCACCAGACCGGCGCCCAGCGACGATCCGCTGACATTCGTGCCCGAGCCGCGTGGAATCAGCGGCAGGTTGGTCTCTGTGGCGTAGCGGGCGAGCGCCTGCACGTCCTCGCGGTGGCGGGGGTAGGCGACTCCGATCGGCTTCACCTGAAACAGGCTGGCGTCGCAGGCATACATCGACACCGCGACCTCATCACAGCGGACTTCGCCGCTGAAGGCTCCCGAGAGGTCTTCGATGATGTGCTGCTGACGTTCGTCCAAGCGAGGTCTCGCGGTGAATATTCAGGACGTTCCGGAGCAATTCATAAGATGAGATGAGCCTTCATGATGTTGCTGCCACGCCCTCACCGCAAGTCGCAACGCCGCTCAGCCCGACAAACCGGGCGTCTGGCCATCCCCATTCCGAAAATCATGCGCCTGTCCTGGAGTGCTCCGGCCGAGCGGGAGCCCTCCATAGATTCTTGTTTGCGATTGGGAATTCTGAGCGGGCTCTCATTTCAGTGGATGCTTCCCGTTTCTTGGTTCGTTCGCCGTCAGGATGAAGGGGAGTATTGATCACCTGACCTCAGAAAGGTGGTTCTGGCGGCTCTGCGTGGCTCGTTAGCGCTCTGCACGCGGAGGCGGACGCCTGCACTCCGGCACACCCTTTGCCAAATACGTGTTTGGCGAATGAGTCGTGATACGCGGGAAGTTTCAGATTTCCCGAGTTCTCTGGCTTATCTAAGCCATGAGTGTTCAGTTCACCGCGTCAACCAATGAACGAGTAGGCGTTAACAGCGCTTCCATTCGCATGCGCGAATAGCTCGGACGGGACTTGGTGGGGTGGGCTGAAGAGAAGCGCCAACCGTTGGAAACAGTTGGCTGGCGTGAGTGTGTTGAGGGGCGGAACCCGGTCCTGATCAGACGAACGAAACCGGGCTGAGTTCCGCTGTCGAGTTGAAATTATCCGCTGATTGAGCCCGAACCGCGAGTCGGAGTTGTGTGCAACCGGAGGCGCACACCCCCGACTGGCGATTCGTTGAGCCCAGTAAGCACCTTTGATTGACCATTCGGAAACTGGATTTCTGGTTAGCAGCGCTCATCAAGAAATTGAGGCTGCAGCCGTCATTCACCAGACATCGTTTGTGAAGGACATCTTATGCAGTGGCGAAACTGGCTCGACGGATTGCGGAACATCAACAAGTCCCAAAAGCGTAGGAGCTTGGTTGCACGCAAGCCTAAACTTCGCCAGTTGTGGCAGTGGCAGCAAATTGATGTCAGCGCTTGTGCCGAACGATTGGAAACACGCGCCCTGCTCGTTTCGCCTGCCACCATTGTGAGTCCCGGGGCTCTTGGTGGATGGACGTTCGATGTTCGCGACGTCAATGGTGATCTCGGTAACAATGCGTCTGCTGGTGCCGCTTTTGTAAACGGTCCCATGACACCACCAGCGGGAACTGGAAGCGTTAACCTATTTACCGGCGATGGAACGTTAGATGGTGATGGCGCTGCTGAATTGCGTAACCCATCCTACGCTGGCGTAAAACTTAGCGATATCACAGCTCTGAGTTACGACACATACGTTACGTCAAACAATGGGCAACAGTTTCCATATTTGGCCCTTGATCTCGATTTAGACGCCGATGGCGACTTCGACGACCGTCTGATTTTCGAGCCACCGTATCAGACCCCGACATCGGGAAATGCCGCGTTGCCAGACCAAGGCGACGCAGTGCTGAATACTTGGCAGCATTGGGACGCATTGACTGGCGGATGGTGGTCCAACAATGACGGGAATGCGGGAACGGGTGTAAAGCCGCTGTCTGATTACATCGCTGCATCTCCGAATGCGAAGATCATTAACCGGCTGGATGGCCTCGGTGGCGTTCGATTCACCGTTGGCTTTGCCAGTCCAAACGACGAATTCAATGGCTACGTAGACAAGATCTCCATCGGTACAACGACTACGGAGACATTCGACTTCGAGAACGTTCCTCCCACGACGTCCTATGTAAATAATGCGTGGAGTACTAATCCTGGACTCGATCCCGATGGTCTCGGGCCGGCGACGGTCTTCCTCGGTGATGCGTTCACGACGGTTCAAGCTGGACTGAATTCCGTAACGGTGACAGGTACCGTTAACGTCGTCGCAGGAACCTATTCAGAGGCGATTAACAAAGAAGTTGGCACGCTAGCGCTCGGGTCGGGAGTTGTTGCCAACCTTACTGGCTCTCTCAATGGGGTGTTTGATGGTGGAAGTGGGACGTTAAGTCCTGGCGGATCCTCTCCTGGAACATTCACGATCGGTAACGGTGCAAAGAACGACATGTCGTCACCGTTAGACGGTCTGACCCTGGGGTCTTCGTCAACTTTAGCTCTCGATATCGCCGGGTTGGCTGGCCCAGGGGTAGCGAGCGGTCATGATTTCCTGGACGTAAACGGCACTGTCACGCTTGGAAATGCAACGCTCTCGTTGACTGTGGGATCGTTCTCTCCTGCCGATGGACAGGAGTTTGTACTTGTTGACAATGATTTTGCGGCTGACCTGCCTAGCGGCACGTTCTTCGGCCTTCCTGACGGCGCTGTCGTGCCTCAGGTATTTGCCGCTACTGGTAAAGTTGGACGAATCAGCTATCGCGGCGGCGATGGAAACGATGTGTCGATTGTTATCGACGAAGCCGCTCCGGTGATTCCTGTTACCAACAACGGTACTAATGACGCCGTTGAGATTCGTGTTGTTGGCGACACATTGCAGACCGTGGTTGGTGGCGTCGTTGTGGATGCCCGGCCGGTTGACGCCGTAACGTCCTTGAACTTCACCGGAGAAACCGGTTTTAACGACGTTTTGACGATCGACCTGAGCACATCGCCTCAGCTGGCGCAACTGACCAATATCACATTCAACGCTGGCGATGGCGCAGAGACCGGCGACAAGATTGTTTTCAAGGGTGCAACTGGCGGGAGTGTTGCAACTCTGAGCTACGACGGCACAGACATTAACAAAGGCAGCATTACGGTTGGCGGTCTCACGATCAATTTTGACGGCGTTGACAAGAACACGATCAATATCACTGGCACGACCGATTTGACGATTAACTTCGCGGCGGGCGATGCCAATATCGAGTTTACAACAGTCGATGCGGACACCACCCAGATCACGGGGAATTCGTTTGCTACGACGACGTTCGACAACCCGACAGACAAGCTGACGATCAACTTCGACGCGAATGCTTACACCGCCAAGATCACGAATCTGGCAACCGCATTGAATCCGACGAACGGAATCTTCGTCGTGGGAGATGCCGGTGCCGGGGCTCAATCGCTGACGATCGCTGACCTGGGGAACACGTTCGGTCACGCTACGACTGGGGCTTTGTCGATCGATCTGGGCGGCGGGACGGATTCGGTTTCCTTTACGACCACCACGCCCAGCCTGGCCTCACTGGCAGTCACCGCCGAAACCATCAGTGTTAACGTCGCAACCGTGACAACGAGTGGCAATCAGACTTATGTCGGAAACATCGCGATTGGCAACGACGCTACGTTCACGGCAGGTGGGACGCTGGGCGTCACCGGGAATGTGGACGGCAATTTCAATCTGACCCTGGCGGCCACGGGTGGCAGCGACGTGTCGGGCACGATTGGTGGAGATATCAACAATCTGACCGTGAATGCGGGCGCGCTGGTGGCGGGTACGATCGACATCGACGCGCAGCTGAATGCGAGCAAGAACGTCAGCACGGACACAGGCAGTCTGAGCGTTGGAACAGCGGCCACCACGACGGCCGGCGCGAATCTGGTCGGCCAGACGGGTGTTTCGACGGGCACCAACGCGAACCTGAGCGGTGATGTGACTGCGACGACCGGGAACGTGTCGATCGGCGGCTCGGTCGCTCTGTCAGCGAACTCGGTGATTACCGCGGCGGGAACCGTTGGCGTGACGAACAACATTACCGGCGCGTTCAACGTGACGCTGGCTGGTACTGGCGGCACCACGGTCGGGGGCACGATCGGCACGGACATCGTCGATCTGACCGTCAATGCCGGAGCACTGTCGGCGAATTTGATCAACATCACCGGAAATCTGGATGCGAACAAGAACGTCAGCACCACCCTCAACTTCCTGGTTGGCGGAAACGTGGACGCCGAAGGCTCGCTATCAGCGGGTAATAATCTGATTGTGACTGGAACCAGTGAACTCGGCGGTGATGTTTCGAGTGGCACTGGCGCGATCACTTTAAATGGCGCTGTCACGCTGATGAGTGCGGTGAGCTTCAATTCCAATGGCCAGAATACGACTCTCAACAGCACCCTGGCGGGCGGTGGTTTCGACCTGACGATTGCGGCGGGCACGGCGAATGGCCAGACGGAGTTTGGTGGTGCGGTCAGCAACGTGGGCGATGGAACCGGTGCGGCAATCACGGTCAACTCGACGGCGCAAGTTCGCTTCTTGAGTACTGTCGCCGCGAACTCGGGCATCGTCGTCACGAATGGCGGCTTTAATACCGTCTTCTTTGACGATGTGACGCTGGCGAATGGTGATACGGGCAGCAGCTTCGCCGGTGCCGTCCAGTTCAGAGGCTTGAACTGGAGCGGCTTTGACGGCTTGACGGTCACACAGGCGGTGAATTTGTTTGATGGGCCGGTGAGTCTGAACTCCAACGGCGCGAACATTCTGTTTTCAGGTGTCCTCCGCGGTTCTCAAGACCTGACCATCGCGGCTGGCACGGGAGCCGGCACATTTACGGTCTCGGGAGATACCGGAGAAGTCAACGCTCTTGGTGACGGAACCGGTGCTGCCATCACGATCAATTCGACGGGCCTGGCTCAGTTCACTGGTACTGTGGAAGCCAATTCGGGGATCGTGTCAACAAACGGTGCTGGTTCGACACGATTCAACAACAACGTGACGCTGACCGATGGAGACACGGCCAGCAGTTTTGCCGGGACGACCCAGCTCGATGGTCTGAACTGGAGTGGCTTCGACGGCCTGACCTTCACCGGCGCGGTGACGCTGTCCGGCGGCGCGGTGAGCCTGGATTCGAACGGCGGCAACATTCTGTTGAGCAGCACGTTAGCCGGTGGTTCTCGAGACCTGACGATTGCGGCGGGGACGGGAGCAGGCACGACGACATTCACCGGCGCCGTGAGTGGCATCGGTGACGGCACAGGTGCGGCGATCACGATCGCGTCCACGGGCTTGGCTCGCTTCATGAGCACGGTGGGTGGCGCTTCGGGAATCGTCTCTTCGGCTGGTGGCGGATCGACCCGCTTCGACGACAACGTGACGCTGACCGACGGTGATACTGCCAGCAGCTTTGCGGGTACGACCCAACTCGATGGTCTCACCTGGAGCGGCTTCGACGGACTGACCTTCACTGGCGCCGTGACGATGTCCAGCGGTGCGGTGAGTCTGAACTCGAACGGTGGCAACATCCTGCTGAGCAGCACGCTAGCCGGTGGTTCTCAAGACCTGACGATCGCGGCGGGGACGGGAGCCGGTACGACGACCTTCACCGGAGCGGTGAGCGGCGTGGGTGACGCCACGGGCGCGGCGATCACGATTGCCTCCACCGGGTTGGCTCGCTTCATGAGCACGGTCGGTGGGGCGTCCGGGATTGTGTCCTCCGCTGGCGGTGGTTCGACTCAGTTCGATGACAATGTGACGCTGACGAACGGTGATACTGCCAGCAGCTTCGCGGGAACGACGACGCTCGATGGCCTGAACTGGAGCGGCTTCGACGGGCTGACCTTCACAGGGGCCGTGACGATGTCCAGCGGCGCGGTGAGTCTGGATTCGAACGGCGGCAATATCCTGCTGAGCAGCACGCTAGCCGGTGGTTCTCAAGACCTGACGATTG
>CAYLTY010000073.1:0-26076 GCA_964386705.1 uncultured Planctomycetaceae bacterium | reverse complement strand
TCGTGTCGTCCGCTGGCGGCGGTTCGACTCAGTTCGATGGCAACGTGACGCTGACCGACGGTGACACCGCCAGCAGCTTCGCGGGGACGACCCAACTCGATGGTCTCACCTGGAGCGGCTTCGACGGCCTGACCTTCACGGGTGCCGTGACGCTCTCCAGCGGTGCCGTGAGTCTGACGTCAAACGATGGAGCCATCCAGTTTGCCAGCACCGTAGACGGTGGCCAGGACCTGACGCTGACCGCCGGCGCCGGCAATATCACGGCGACGGGAGCCGTGGGTGGTACGACGGCTTTGACGAGCGTGCTCGTCAACAGCGCGGCCGATGTGACTCTCTCCTCAACGATTCAGACGACCGGCAACGTGACGCAGTCGGCTGGCACTGGTACGACGACGTTCAACGGGACTAGCGGCGGGGGCATCGGGGGTAATCTCGGTGTCACCACAGACGCAATTACCTTCAGCACCGCCGGTGTGACGACGACCGGGACGATCAACCTGAACGCGCAGAATGCGGTCAGCGTGAATGCGTCGACCGGTTTGAACGCCACGGCAAGCACGATCACGATTGCGGCGAACCAGGACGGTGCGGGTGCTCAAGGCTTCTCGCAAGCGAACGGTACGACAATCCAGACGACCAATGCTGGTGCTACCGCCATCAGCATCACGGTGGGCGGCACCGGTGGGGCGGGACTCGCCGCTCTACAGACGGGCGGAGCGGGACGCACGACCGTCACGGCGGGTGGCGCGATCTCGGATACTAACGCTGCGGCGGCCAACATCACCGGCGGATCGGCGGCGCTCTCTGGCGTTGGCGGTATCGGCTCCGGTAACGCATTGGAAACAGCGATTACGAACCTGGCGTTCTCCAATACGACTTCTGGAAGCGTCGAAGTGGTCAACACGGGCGCTTTGACCATCGCCAGTGTTGGTGCTCTGACTACTTCGAGTTCCACCGGAACCGGAAAGATTGACGTTCATGCGAACAGCCCGTTGACGGTCAGCGTGGCGGTCAGCAGCGGTGGCGACATCCTGCTGCAAGCTGGCAACAGCGCCAGTGATGATGACGATCTCACGATCAGCGCTGGGGTATCCAGCACTGGTGGTGGATTGATCGAGTTGATTGCTGGCGATGACTTCAGTCAGACAACGGGCACCATCAGCACATCGGGGCGTCTCGAAATTACCGCTGATAACGAAGGTGCCGGTGGTGGTGATGCTGATCGCGGTGAAGTGTCGCAGTCGGGTGGCAACATCAGTGTGGGTGACTTGGTGGTGCGATCGTTCGACGCGGTCTCATTGACCTCCGCGACCAACAGCGTGACGAACTTGGCCGCCTTAGTGACCAACTCCGGTGCGGGTTTCAGCTATACCGAAGCCACGGCTCTCGACATCACGACAGTCGATGGAGTCAACGGCATCACGACCAACGATGGCGACATCCTGGTGAATGCCACCTCGGGCACGATCACCGTGAGCCAAGCAATCACAACGGCTGGTGTCGGAACGACCGGTGGCAGTATCGATCTCAGTGGTTCGGTGACGTTGAACGCCACGATTACCGCAGCGGGTGGCGATGTGACCTTGAATGGTGACGCCGGAGCAAACAGCGATCTCACGATCAGCTTCGCCCTCACGTCAACGGACACGATGACGTTGAGTGCCAAGCGTGACGTGTTGATCGGCGCGAAGGTTTCGACGACCGGAGCCGGTGCCGACATCAATATCACGGGTGACTCGGATACGAGCGGCACCGGTGGTGTGCAGATTCTGGCCGCTGGTCAAGTAGATGCGAAGGACGTCGCAAGCCTGAGTGGTGCTGACCTCAATGCCACCGGTGGGACAGTCGCTGTTGACGTCAATGCCGACGCGGGGAACGCCCAAGTGCAAGCTGGTGGCAGCGTCTCGATCACCAGCAATGCGAACCTCACCACGTCGAGCATCATTGTGGATGGCTTGGTCACAGCGGGTGGCGCTGGCACGATCACCGTGACGGCCAATCGCGATGCGACCTTTGCCGACACGGGTGATCTGACGACCGCAGGTGGTGCGATCTCCGTGACCGCTGACAACTTTGCTGGCAACAACGGCGGCGTCATCCTGATGGGGAGCAATGTGACGTTGTTCAATGCGGGCAGCGGGACGGTGACTTTGCTCGCTGACGGCAATATCACAGTCGCTACTTTGTTGACGTCGAATGCCACAACCTCGGCTATCAGTGTTACCTCGACGAGTGGTGCCGTCTTGGACGGCACCGACGTTAATGTGAACTTGGTCGCAAACACCGGTCGAGCCACTGTTACGGCCGCGACGGGGATTGGTGCCAGCGATGCGATTGAGACGTCGATCAGTTCGCTGGACGCATCGGTCACGGGGACCGGAAACATCGGCATCGCCGACACGAATACCATCGACTTGGTCGATGTCGACACGGCAGATGGCTCAATCACAGTCACTGCGGTGTTGGGCACGATCACGGCGACGGACGTGGACTCATCGGCAACGGATGCCAATGCGAACGACATCAGCTTGACAGCTACGGCTGGCGGCATCTTGGTGGCGTTTGTCAGAGCTGGTGCGACGGCGGGTGATGTGACCCTTACGGCAGCGGCAGCGATTGAGGAAACGAGTGCAGATGGTCCGGCAGACATCATCGGCGAGGACCTGCGGCTGGTGGCGGCCAGTGGCATTGGCTCGACGGGCAAGATTGAAATCGACGGTGTGAACCTGGCGGCGACGACAGCCACGGGCGACATTAGCTTGAATGACACGGCCGGTGGTCTGACCATTACCACAATCACGACTGTCGGTGTTTCGATCACTGGTGGCGCCGCAGGTGACAATGTCGATATCAGCACGAGCAGCCCGCTGACGGTGAATTCACCAGTCAGCAACGTTGGTGGTGGCGACATCACCTTGGCCGCGAATGGCAATGCGTCGGCTGATGACCTGTCCTTGAGTGCAGACGTCTCGGCCAGTGGCGGCAACGGCAAGATCTTCTTGTATGCCGGTGACTCGATCAGCTTGTCTGCGACCACTGACGTCACTGCGGCGGGTACGGGAGCGATCCTGGTCAGCGCTGGTACGGACTACAACAACGGTGGTGCTTTGCAGAACGGTACCAACGCGGGCGGCGTCAGCATGACCAGTGGTTCGACGATCGTCAGTGACGATGGCAACGTGACTGTGCGTGCTCCGGGCAACGTGGCCTTGAGCATCGTGAACAGCAATGGCACGGGCACGGCGGGCGACCTGGTCATCACCGCTGACTACGACGGTGTGGCGGGCGGATTGGCGAACAACAGCGGTGCGATTAGTGACAGCCTGGGCAGTGAAGCCGCCAACTTGATTGGCGATCTGGCGACGTTGCGAGCAGCGACCGGCATTGGTGCGGCAGATGACATCGAAACCACCGTTGCATCGCTGAACGCTCAGAATTCGACAAGTGGCGACATTCAGATCAACGAGACTAACGCGATCACCGTCGTGAACCTGACGCAGGTGGCCGCTGGCAATATCTCGCTGGTGGCGGGTGGAACCATCACGGTCGATAGCGGCACGGGTGGCTTCCAAAGCGTGGTGAACTCGAACGCTGGCAATGTTGTGATCGACGCCAACGGTGCGACGTCGGACATTGTCCTTGACGATGGCATCACCACGACGAGCGGCAACATCACGCTGACCGCTGACCACGACATCACGACGAATGCCGACGGTGACATTGCCTCAACCAGCGGCAACCTGTCAGTGACCGCTGATACGGGTGCGACAACCGGCGTCATCACGATGGCTGACGGAACTTTGTGGGATGCAGGCACAGGCACCATCACCCTCAGTACCGATCAGGATATCACTCTCGGTGGGCTGTTGACGACCAATGCGACACCCACCGCCGTCTCTATCACCTCTTCGGCTGGTGGGGTCGTTGACGGTGGCGACACTCACGTTGATGTCGTCGCAGATAGCGTCGGTGCGATTGTCACGATCAACGCGGCTACGGGCGTTGGCTCCGCTGGCGACATCGAAACTTCGATTGCTCAACTGGTGTTGAACAATACCACGAGCGGAGACGTCGATATCGACGAGTCGGGCGCCATCATCATCCGTGAGATCGACCAGGATGCCGCGACGGGTAAGGTCACTCTGACCGCCGCTGGAACTATCACAATTGAGGACGCTCAATCAGGCATCAGCAGTCTGGCTGGTAACATCGTTGTTGATGCGAATGGCACGACGTCCAACATCGGCAACAATCACACGATCACGTCAACGTCTGGGCTGATTACGCTGACGGCTGATAACACTATCACCTTTGACGCGACCAGCAGCATCAGCAGCACATCGGGCAATGTCTCGATGACGGCAGATGCTGACACTGACAACGACGGTGCGATCACGATGACCGATGGGTCTTTCGTGAACTCTGGCACCGGTACGATTACGGCGGCCGCTGCGGATGACATCACTCTGGCTCGCTTCGTGACCACGAACAACACGGCGGCTGCGGTCTCAATCACTAGCGGCACTGGCGGATTGATCGATGGCGGTGATACGAACACCGACAACATCGAAGCGACTGGCGCGGCGGCGACGGTCACGATCACAACGGTAACGGGTATCGGCCATGCGACGCCGGTCGGCGGTGCGGCAAGCCACGCCATCGAAACTGAGATTTCTCGACTGGATGCCGGCGTGACCGGAACGGGCAGCATTGATATCAATGAACTCGATGCGATCAACTTGCTAGATGTTGATACGAACAATGGCCGAATCACGGTTGACGCAGGTGGTACGATCACAGCGACCGATGTGGAGTCTGTCACGGACGCGAATGCCAACGATATCGCACTCAGCACGACAGCCGGTGGCATCATTGTCACATTGATCGACGCAGGTACGGCCAACGGTGACGTGATTCTGAGTGCCACCACCAGCATTACGGAATCCGCCGCTAATACGAATACGAAGATTACGGCCGATGGCTTGCGATTGGTGACTGCTGGCGGTTCTGTGGCGGTTGAGTCGGGAGCTGTGGGAACTGCCCAGGATGCGAATTTGCTTGATCTGGCGGTGAACCGACTGGAAGCAAGCATTGCGGGCGGCGGATTGTTTGTCGTCAACACTCAGGCTCTGACTCTGGAAGACACGGACCTCACGACGGCGGGCAACGATGGTATCGACCGCGATAACGATGGCGGCACGACCTCAGTTACTTCGACGGGCGGCACGGTTCGTGTCAACACGTCGGCCGGTTCGCTGACGATTCAAGAGCTGGTCAATGCCGCAACTCAGCTGGCGAGCTTCAACGCCGTTGGCATCTTCAGTAACGGTGATGGCAACACGGCACTCTCGGATGTAAACGCGGCCAGCGTTGCATTCCGATCGACAGGTGGCGTTGGAACCATGGCCGATGGCCTGGAGATCAACGCGACCAGCGGGACGAATGGCCTGGCGTTCCTGAATGCCACCGCCGGTGACGTCTTCGTTCGCGATGTCACGGGCGGATTAGTCATCGACGATGTTGACACGCTGACTAACTCGCAGAATACCGTGGCTGTCATCAGCGTCATCGCGTTGAGTCCGCTCACCGTTTCGCATGACGTGATCGCCAGCGGTGCGATTACGTTGACCGCGACTGACTCGGCTGGCACGGGTGATGACCTGCTTGTTACCACGCCGACCAGGATCGACAGTAATACCTCGGTGATCACGATTCGTGGTGGCGACAACGTGACCTTTGAAGATCACACCGAGCTCGAAGCTGCTGGCACCATCACAGTGGAAGGCGACTTCGGGAACGCTGATGCCGGAACCGGTAGCACGATTACGTTTAATGGCATCGTGGACAGCCCAATGCTGACGACGGTGCTCGGTGGCGCGGATGCGGACTTCATCCGCGTCTTCCCGACCAACCCGGATGTGCTTGACCTCGACACAACCAGCAAGATGGAACTGGATGGTGCGGGTTCTGCGGATCAGTACTTCGTTCATACGGGTGGCTTGAACGGTGGTGCCGTCAGTCAGGACGTCACAATTGATGACAGCGGGTCCGCGATTGATATCGACCGTGCCACTGTCTACGGCTCAACAGCTAAAGACGGAACGAAGGCGCTGCCAGTGATCGTCCACAACAACGTCACGAACGGAGTTGCTCAGACGGGCGGCTTCGTCACCTTCCAGCACGGAACTGGCGCCGCTGGCGATGATGAGACGGTGGATTACACAACGACTCTGGAACGACTCGAAGTTCGCGGCGACGAAGTTACGGGTGGCTCTGCGTTGCCACCGGATACGTTCGACGAAGTTGATTACTTCGACGTGCAGCCGTCGCAATCGACTCGCATTCTGATTCACGGCAACGATCCTCAGTTCGGTGACGTTACTCGAGTTCCGGACGGTGACGTGTTGGATGTGGATCCGTTCAACAACACGTTCACCATCATCGGTACGACGATCTTCACCGATGGCGGTTCGCCCAGTCCGTTCCTGGGAGTCACCTTCCGCAACATCGAGAGCGTGCCGCTGGATCCGATTGGCACCGACACTCAGAAGTATGACTTCGACTTCTTCAACGACGTCACTGGTCTGCCATCGCCGTTGTACTCCGGCTACACCCGAGTGCTCTTCAATACCTTCTACGGAATTGGTGGCAGCACGTTCGGCTTCGTGCCGTTGGACCCGGCTCATCCGCAAGAGTCCACAGTGCTCAACGACGTGGATAACGGCTCGCTGTCTACGCCGTACAGCGACCTGGTTCGCGATGGTATCACGTCGACAGGAACTCAGACTTTCAAGACGGATATTGCCGATGGCTGGTATCTGGTCTCGATCAAGGTCACGGACACACAGGACTTCTCGGTTGTCGATGCCGATGCCGGCTTCACGATTCTCAGCGGCAAGGACATCACCGGTCACGGAGAATTGAACTTCGTCACGCAGGTGAAGGACGGCTCGCTGGATCTTGAGTTCAGTGGCTTGCAGGGCTGGCGAATCGATGGTCTGGAAATTCGTCCTGGCCACATCCTGACGGAAGGTTCGCCAGAGACGAATCCACTCGCTGCCGATGGAGCGTCGATCGACACATTCGTAGGCTATGAAGGCACGCCGGGAGCGTTGATTACCGTCTCGGGTGGACTCGACATCAATGGTGATGACATTCCTGACGTTGCCTTGGAAGTCACCAGTACCGATGTGGATCCGGACCTCGCCGGTGTGCAAGTGCTGGTGGGCGGCGACGGCCAGTGGGACTATTCGATCCGTCGTCCAGCTCTGGCGGGTACGGCGTATGTGAACTTCGCTGAATTCGACGGAGCTCAGACCGGTGCCACTGCGATCGATTATGTCGGTCCAATGTCACGCCGCTTCGACTTCGGTCGTGGCGATCTCACTGGTGCTGCCGCTCTGGCCGCGATTCAGACGCCGCGCAACGGCTTCCCGGTCGTGGTGGGTGTGACTGAGCCAGGCGGATATATCAACGTGACGCCGACCGATACCAAGTTGAATGAGAAGGGTTACGGCTGGGCTCACTCGCCGAAGGTAACTGACGATCTGGGCAGCGTTTCCGGTAGCACGGCAGCCCTGCTGCGAGATCAGCACCAAGGTGATGGTGGCACTCAGGACATCAACACGTTCTCCACTCAGGTTGCCAACGGTACCTACTACATCACAGCAACTGTTGGTCAGGCGAATGGCCGCGTGGCTGGTATGTTGATTCGCGGCGAGGGTAATGATCTCTTCGGTTCGATCACGACCCAGACTGGTCAGTTCCTGACGCTCACCAACGTCACTCCAATTACGGTTGTGGATGGTGTGCTGGATCTGCAGTTCGAATCCACTACTGACGAATCCTGGTCCATCGCTGGACTGGAAATTCGAGCGGTCAGCCTGGTTACCGGTGGTGTGACGATTCTGACTCATCTCGGCACCGCAACCGCCGACGGAACGACGATCGACACCATTACTGGTTCGTCCGCTCCGAACGCGATTCTGACTGTCAGTTCGACGCTGGGCACGATCACCTCAGCCGACGTCTCGTCGATCTATGGTGGAACTCAGATTCAAGCTTCTGCGGCTGGTGTCTGGAGCTTCACACTGCGACGTCCGACTGTCCCGGGTGCTCCGACGATTTCCGTCGTGGCCGCGGATGGTTCTGGCTCGGCGATCGATAACACCGTTGTGACCTACCAGCTCACCGGCGCGACTCCAACTCAGTTCGACTTGAATGGTCAGACTGGTGGAGTGACTCAATCTGGCTTCACGGGTGTCGTGACTGACAACCTCTACACGTCCGATCTCGGCTACGGCTGGGTGGGCACAGCTCCGAATTCGTACAGCCAGGCGGCTGGTACCAGCACCATCGCCGCGTTGATTCGCGACGGTGCCACCAGCAGCGGGTTTGGAACTCCAGCAGGCACTGCAACGCATACGTTCCGAGCCGATCTGGCTCCCGGTAACTACGAAGTCACAGTGATTTACGGATCGGACTCCATCACCTCTGGCGACACGATTACTGTCAACGGTGCTGGTGCTCCGAGCATCACGGGACTGAGCTCGGCGGCTGGACAGCACACGCAGCGGACCTTCTTGGCGAGCACCACCTCGCTGGGTGGTCGCGACACGATCACCGTGGGCTTCGGTTCGTCCGATGCGACGGCATGGACGATTAACGGCATCATCTTCCGCAAGGTGAGCACGGTGCCGGTGCTGTCCGTGACGCCGCAAGCAACGCCTGTGACGGCTGACGGTACTACCGCTGATACGTTCTCGGTCAGCGGGCTGTCGATGGGTCAGGTCTACACGGTCACCACGACCAGTGGCACGGTGACCACCGTTGACGCTGATCCGCAGATGGCTGGCGTGCAGTTTGTCGCTGGCGCGACGACAGCGACCTTCATGATCCAACGTCCGGCGACTGCCGGTACGGCGACGATTGCCGTGGAGCACATCACCGGCAACGGTCGCGGAGCGACAACACAGGGCTACCAGATTGCGACGTCTCGCCGCTTCGACTTCGGTACGGCGAGCAGTCCTGTGGCCGCTGGTTTCACAGGTGTGACACCAGATTCGTTGTTCAACACAACGACCGGTTACGGTTGGACGACGCTCAGTCCTAATGCCTACGACCGTGCAGCAGCGACCGGTAAGACGACCACCGCCCTGTACCGCGATGGTATTCACGGCCAGGACAACACGTTCAAGGTCGCGGTCGATGATCTGACTGCTTACAGCGTTCGCGTCTACTTCGGCGATGAGTTCGTCCCCACACAGGGCATCATCACCGTTGAAGGCGCTGCTCCAGTGACAACGGCTTACCTGAACGCTCAGCAGTTCAGTTCGCAGTTGGTGACCGGCGGTACTGACGCTGACCACGACGGGTATGTCACGATCCGGCTGCAGGTGACGACGTTCTCGCAGCCAACTGCGACGCAAGCCTTCTTCGTCAGCGGGTTCGATATCGCTCAAACGTTGATTGGCCTGCCAACGGAAGCTCCGTTGACAGCTTCCTCAATCGGCTCGGGCGGTTCGTCGATCTCGACTGGCGATCTGACGGCGATCGTCAGTGCCGCGATCACTCGCTACGAAGAACTGGGCCTCGGCGGCGCGGCTCTGAACCATCTGAAGAGCGTGCAGTTCCGAGTTCAGGATCTCGGTGGTGCGACACTCGGTCTGGGTGGAACGGGAGTCGTCGTCATCGACGACGATGCCGCTGGTCATGGCTGGTTCGTGGATGCGACGCCTACTGACGATTCCGAATTCGCGTCGGGTTCGAACGGAGCTGCGGCTGGCAAGATCGACTTGCTGACCGCCGTGATGCACGAACTTGGCCACGAGTTGGGTCTCGACGATATCGCGGGCTCTAGCGACTTGATGGGTGACGTCATCGGCACCGGCATCCGCCGCACCGCCGATCTGGACGCCGTCTTCGCCGCGAACAACTTCTGGGGAGAATAGTCACGGTTCAAACCAGGCTTGCTCTTTCACTGACGGTGAAGGAGCAGGTCTGTCGAGCCTCTGATAGCAAAATGAAAAGGCCCGCTCATCAACTCGATGAGCGGGCCTTTTTTCTTGGCGGACGCGTCTCGCGTCCGTCTGTTGTCAACTCGGCGTTTTCGAGACCAACGCCAGAGCACATTGGGACTGACTCGTATCAGGCCATCGTCTTGCGAGCGATGATCGCGTCGAGTTCGGCCTTCAGCTTCGGCAGAATGTCCTCGTAGGGGAATTGTCCTAATTCTTCCTTGCCGCGCTTCAAGTTCACGAAGTTCGGAGCACACCAGAGACCGAGGTCCGCATCGTCCGTTTCGCCCGGGCCGTTCACGCGGCAACCCATCACAGCGATCGTGATCGCGTAGTCTCTGGCGTAGGCGGTCATCTCTTTGACCTGCTGAGCCAGAACCACGAAGGCTTCGTTCTCAACTCGCGAGCAACTCGGGCAACTGATGATGTTCAACGTCGGCAGGCCAAAGTCGACCACCGAGCGAACTCGCCCGGCCGCGATGTCGGCCAGAATCTGGCGTCCGGCGACGATCTCCTCGCCTTTGCGGTCGTTCGGCACCGTCAGGGAAACTCGAATCGTGTCACCGATGCCGCGGCTGATGAGCTGCTCAAAGGCGATGCGCGTCTTGATGATCCCGTCAGGTGGCATACCGGCTTCGGTGACGCCCAGATGCAGCGGTACGTCCGGTCGCTCCGTCGCGAAACGGCGGTTGACCTCAATCACTTTGCTCGGATCCGAGTCCTTCAGTGACACGCAGTAGCGAGTGAAGCCCAAGCCATCGAGAAACTCGCAGTGCTCGACAGCACTCGCGATCATCGGCGAGATCGAGTCTTCTACGTCGAAGAGTCCAACCTTGTCAGGATCCACCGAACCGCAGTTCACTCCGACTCGCACCGCACAATCGTTGGCGGCGGCGATGTCCGCGATGAAACGCACTTTGTCCTGCCAGGGTTTTTCGCGTTCGTGGTGGTAGAGATGACCGGGGTTGTACCGGATCTTGTCCACGTACGGGGCCACGATTTCGGCCATGCGGTAGTTCTCTTGCAGGTCCACTGAGAGATTGGCTTTGGTCTGCTTGCGAATCTCCTTCAGAGCCTCGGCGTCCTTGCGGCTATCGACCGCGATGCGGATGACGTCCGCTCCCGCGGCGGCTATGGCGTTGACTTGCCCCACGGTCGCATCCACGTCCTGCGTTTTGGTGGCCGTCATGCTTTGCACGGCTACCGGGTTTCCCCCGCCGATGTGAATGGATCCAATCCGAACCGCGCGCGTCTGATTGCGTTGAATGTTTCGAGGTTCCACTCGCAAACTCCCTTTCTGAGTACGATGCGTATCCTGACCGCAACGAATGCCGGCACCGGCGACTTTCCCTGTGACGGAAGCCTGCGACCTGTTCGGCGGATTGCTGCGTGCAATACGGAGTTTATTGCCGAACGCTTCTGTGGCTAGGCCAGGAGCGCAATCCCGGCACTCTCGCGCCTGAAACTAAGACCGTAATCGAGGCGGCGCATTAACCCAAAACACACGGAACTGGCTTCGGCGACGGGCCAGGAGTCTTGGGCGATGGAGCAGACTGAGTGTCTCGATTGGTCCGAATCACTCGATCGAAAAAGCGATCGGTGCGCTGCCGCAGGTGAGGTCGAGCCGCCACGGTTTGATCTGCGGGCGTTGATGTATCGATAGAGCTCATCACCGTGGCCATCGCGACGAGGCCTCCGCACAATGCGGTCAGAATCTGGAGCCGGGTGTTCTGCATAATGTTGCCTCGCTGAGTTGCGGAATTTCGACGGTGCTGATGTTGTCTGTTGTTGCAGTAGTGAAACCTGCTGACTTCGCACCTCTTTCTACGAACGGCGGCCTGCCCGTCACAATGTCTGTTTGGTGTTGAGGTCGAAATTCAGCGGACCTGCGAGTGAGATCTCAAGATGTGCGGGTCTGGCTCCGTTGTTGCGTTTTCTCAACATCCTTTGGAGGTTGTGATGGAAGAATCACTCAGCACTCGGCGAAACTTTCTGCAAGCGGCCAGCGCAACGGCGATCGCTGTTTCGGCGAGCACGGCCCTGGCGGCGGACGCGGCCACCGACAAGACAATCGTGGCGGTCATCGGCACCGGTGGCATGGGGATGAATCACGTTCGCAATCTGGCGGCCCGGACGGATGTGGAGGTCGCGTGGGTTTGCGACGTGGACGAGCAGCGGCTGGCTAACGCGGCTGACACCATTGCCAAAGCTGGCGGCAAGACTCCGCGCAAGACGAAGGATCTGCGAGAGGTACTCGCTGATCCCAAAGTGGTCGCCGTGTGGATTGCCACTCCCGATCACTGGCACACTCCGGCGGCGCTGCTGGCTCTGGAAGCCGGCAAGCACGCGTACGTCGAAAAGCCGTGCTCGCACAATATTCTCGAGGGACGCCTGTTGGTCGACGCCGCGAAGCGGACCGGCAAGGTCGTTCAAGTTGGCACGCAAAGCCGCAGTACGGGCATGATCCGCGAGGGCATTGAACGTGTTCTGAGTGGCGAGATCGGCAATGTGCTGGTGTCCAAGGCGTGGAACAGTCAGTTGCGCGGCAACATCGGCAAGAGCCAGCCAGGAACCCCGCCTGCGCATCTGGACTACGACACGTGGCTCGGTCCAGCGCCGGTGGTTCCATATCGTCCCAACATGCTGCCGGGTATCTGGCGGTGGTGGTACGACTTTGGATGTGGAGACATCGGCAACGACGGCGTGCATGACATCGACGTTGCCTTGTGGGGGTTGGGAGTCAACTCGCATCCGTCTCGGGTGACCTGCTTCGGATCGAAGCTGTTCTTCGACGACGATCAGCAGTTTCCGGACACTCAGTATTCTGTCTGCGAATACGCCGCCGACGCGAAGACGGGGCTTAAGAAGCAGTTCATCTTCGAACAGCGCATTTGGTCACCCTACGTGCAGGAAGGGTATGAGAACGGTGCCGCGTTTTACGGCACCAAGGGCGTGTTGATCATGGGGCACACTGTCGGTTGGAAGCTGTATGGCCCGCGCAACAAGCTGATCGCCGAGAAAACCGGCAGCGTTGACCTCGTCGCACATCACACGAACTTTCTGGACTGCGTGCGCGGCAAGGGAACTCAGCCGCACGCATCGGCGATGGTCGGCCATCTGGCGGCGACGGTCGTGCATTTGTCGAACATCGCGGCCCGCACTGGAGTTGCGTTGGACTTCGATCCGCAGACTGAGCAGATCACCAATCATGAGTCCGCAGCTAAGCTGGTGCGACGCCAATATCGCACGGGACACTGGGGCGTACCTAAGAACGTCTAGCAGTGGCTAACGGCAGATCGTCGCCGGACGGGACGCGGCGGGCGATCTGCCTTACAACACGCGGTGAATTGGCTTCGCTACTCCTTGAGGTTCTGTCTGCATGTCCCGCTTTCCGCGTTCAAAGAATTTTGGTTCTGGTCAGGGGCCAGGTCCGGGTTCCAATTTCAAGAGGCCCGACAGGGATCGTCCGGCCCCTCGCTTTGCTCCGCAGCGAATGGACCTGAGTCAGCGAGGGCTCGACATCGACCGACCAGCGGATGCGCTGCCGGTTGTCGTGCTGAGAACCTCAACGCTGCATCCAAATCTGTTTCGTAAGCGGATTCAGGCACCGGCGGAGCAGATCACGCCGGGCGATCTGGTGGCTGTGAACCTTCCGGATGGCAGTCGTTTGGGCTACGGGGTGTACAACCCTGTGTCCGAGATCGCCGTCCGCATGATTTCGTATGGTGACCGCCTGCCAGATGCTGCCTTCTGGCGCGAGCGTCTGGTTCAAGCCTGGAAATTGCGCACCGAGACCTTGAGGCTCAACGACGTGGCTGACACCTACCGGGTCGTGCACGGCGAGTCGGACGGGTTCCCCGGTCTGGTCATCGATCGCTACGGCGATGTGTTGTCGGTTGAGGCGTTCTCGCTCGGCATGTACCAGCGAGCGGAAGCTGCCGTGAAACTGCTGTGCGAACTGACTGGCGCGCCGCACTATATCATCCGCACGAGTCCCTACTCAGAGGAGCAGGAGGGCTTCGGCGCTCCGGGATTGCAGTCGCCTCAATGTCCGAGCGGCGTAACCGTGCAGGAGTATGGCACGCGTTTCAAGGTTCGCTTTGACGGTGGTCATAAGACGGGATTCTTCTGCGATCAGCGAGAGAACCGCCTGAAACTCGCTCAGTTCTGCGCCGGTAAATCCGTGCTGGATCTATGCTGCTACACCGGCGGATTCGCGGTGCAGGCGAAGAAACTCGGCCAGGCCGCCGAGGTTACTGGAGTCGAACTGGATGAAGAGCCGCTCAAGCTGGCACGCGAGAACGCCAAACTGAATCAGGTGAAAGTGAATTTCGTGCAGTCGGACGTCTTCCCGTACATGCGCGACATGTACAAGAACGGTCGGCGCTACGATGTCGTCGTTCTCGACCCGCCGAAGCTGATCCGTTCTCGCGAAGAACTCGAAGACGGCCGCCGCAAGCACCTGGATCTCAATCGGCTGGCCATGCAACTCGTCGCGCCCGGCGGCTTACTGCTGACGTGCACCTGTGCCGGACTGCTGCCCGGCGAAGAACTGCAGAGCATGGTCTGCTCCGCCGCTCGCCAGGCTGGAGGTCCATTGCCGACGGATGATCCTGAAATGCGTCCGCGAAATGCTGCCCGTGAGATGCAAATTCTCGATCGCACCGGCGCCGGCTCCGATCACCCCATCGGCGGCAATTGCCCGGAGACTGAATACCTCAAGGCGTTCTGGGTGCGCGTACTCTGATGAACTTCTGCCGTAGGTCGGACATCCTGTCCGACTGGCGGACAAGATTGTCCGCCCTACTTTGCATTCCGGTTCGGATGGTTCAGCAGTGTCACGCGAACGTGTTCGAGAAATGCCTTCTGAATGCGGCTTTGGAAGCGGTAGGAATTCGAGCACATCGCGACGCGGCGCGTGGGGCGGTCGCCGGAGAGGGAGCGGTAGACTCGACGCGGGCTTTGATGGAAGTCGCGCGCCATGTCGGGAATCAGTGAGATCCCGAAGCCGGCGGAGACTAATTCCAGCACGGTGATGAGCTGATTCGAGCGGCCGGTTGTGAGCGGCTGAAAGCGATTGCGCTTGCAGAAGCCGAGGATGTCTCCAGACAGGCAGTGAGCTTCATCAAGCAGCACGAACGGGTAGGGCTCCAGGTCGGCGATGCGAATCTGATCGGCTTGCGCCAATGGGTGATCGACTGGCAGGACGAGACTGAGTTCCTCCTCCATCAGCGGTTCGACGTCGATGTCGGATGTGGTCACCGGCAGTGCCAGCAGGACGACATCGACGTCGCCAGCGCGGCAGCGTTTGAGTGCCTGATCGGTGACTTCTTCCTGCACATCCAACCGTACTTCGGGCAACTTTTGCGAGAAGCTCTGTACCAGCTCCGGCAACAGGTAGGGAGCCACCGTCGGGATGGCCGCGATTCGGAGGCAGCCAGTCTTGCCGTCGTCTGTGATTGCGGCCCGCGCTTCTTCCGCCAGCCGCACGATCTGCTGGGCTTTCGGCAGCAGCAACCGGCCAGCGTCGGACAGCGACACCTGTCGCCCGGCACGCTCAAACAACGGTTGCCGCAGTTCGTCCTCCAGCTTCTGAATCGCCTGGCTGAGCGCGGGCTGCGAAATGCTGCACGACTCCGCAGCCCGAGTGAAGTTGGAGTGCTCAACGACCTTCAAGAAGTATCGCAGTTGGAACAGTTCCATAAGCGTTGCCTATCGAATCTATAAGGAGTTTGCCCGTTGTCCATTCGAGCTTCCCGAATAGGATCTCGCCACGAATGACACTTCTGCAAACGACTCTCGATCAGGAGATTTTCCGTGCGACAAACTCAATGGACAGCAAAGTGGTTGATGGCGTGCAGCTTGGTCGTCGGGGCGGGCTCTTTTGCTTCCGCCGATGAGCCGACCCAGGAACGAATTAAGCTGGGCACACCCGAACTGACGGCGGGCATTCCGGGCAAGGGGTCTTTGAAAGCTGACGAAGTCAAAAAATGGCTGGCGAATCCGGCTAATCATCGAGTGCTCGATCCAGAACTGCCGCTCGGCCTGAGCGCCGGAGCCCAGCAGATTCAGGGCCTCAAAGAGAATCCGCTCACTCGCGCGAAGATCGAGTTGGGGCGCCAACTCTATTTCGACACGCGACTTTCGGCGGATAACAGCGTCAGTTGCGCGTCGTGTCATCATCCCGATGAGGGCTACGGCAAACAGACGCAATTTGGAGTTGGCATCAACGGCCAGGAAGGTGGTCGCAACTCGCCTGTGAGCTACAACCGCATTCTATCGGCGGCTCAGTTCTGGGACGGTCGCGCCAAGTCGCTGGAAGATCAGGCCATCGGGCCGATCGCCAATCCTATCGAGATGGGCAACACCCACGACAACGCCGTGAAGACACTCAAGGGCATTCCGGGCTACGAACTGCAGTTCAAGGCAGTTTTCGGCGGAGATAAGCCCGTCAACATTGAGAATGTTGGTAAGGCCATCGCTGCATTCGAGCGCGTGTTGGTCAGTGGTCCGGCCGCGTATGACTACTCGGAAGCACTGGCTGGTTTCTCCAAGCTGTCTGAAGAAGACCTCGCCGAATTCAAGGAAGATAGCCCTGAAACGTACGCTCGTTATGAAGCGGTGAAGAAAGGCGCAGCAGCCCAGCCTATGTCGGAAAGCGCCTTGCGTGGCCAGAAGCTGTTCTTCAGCACGGAGGTCAACTGCGCGGCGTGTCATGTGGGAGCAAACCTGGCAGACGAGAAGTATCACAACCTTGGCATTGGCATGGATGCAAAGAACCCCGATCTGGGCCGCTTCGCCATCACCAAAGATCCCAAAGATTGGGGTGCGTTCAAGACGCCTACGGTTCGCAACGTGGAATCATCCGCGCCGTACATGCACGACGGCAGCCTGAAGACGCTGGAAGAAGTCGTCGAGCACTACAACAAAGGCGGCACGCCCAACAAAGGCTTGAGCGATAAGGTGAAGAAACTCAATCTGACTGCTCAGCAGAAGGCCGACCTGGTCGCCTTCATGAAAGCCTGCACGGGGGGGATGCCCAAGGTCGAGGCGGGGCGATTGCCTGAGTAGTTCTGTAGGCAGTCTTGTGTTTCATGCAGCGGCGGCGGGCTGGTTACTCTTTTGCTTGCGAGCAGGGCAGGGGAGTGAATCGGTTCGCCGCTGCGTCGTTAATCCGTCACAAGTTGATAGCAGGCAAACTCTTCGCCGTTGCGGACGTAGAGGCGACCGTGGGCGAAGACGGGGTGGTTCCACGTCTTGCCTTGAATCGCCTGAAAGCTACTTCGTTCGGCGGTGCGTTCGGCGTTCTTGTCCCACAGAGCAACTTCGCCGGACTCAGCCATCACGATCATCTGATCGCCGAGGTCCAGCAACTGCCCGTGTCCGTACCGAGTCCGCTTCCAGTTGCGTTTGCCAGTCCGCAGGTCGAGGCTGGCAAGAATGCCATCATCCAGGCCGATGATTTCATTGCCGTGAATGACAACGTCGTTGAAGCCAGCCTTCATCTTGTTGGATTTCCAGCGAGTCGCCGCCGGCCACTTGCCTTCAGACCGTTGTATGTCCACCAGCGCGAGTTCTGGTTCGAACGAGACCAGTACCTGATGGTCGTTGATGGCTCGAGGTTGCAGCATCGGGACTTGATACTCGTTGTCGTTGGGTACATCCCATAACACGCGACCATCGGCCGCATTCACGCTGACTAGAGCTTTGTTGTCATGCAGCAGGACTTGCTGCTGATCCAGCAACGTCACCAGTTGCGGCGAACTGTAGGTTTGAGTGCCGCCTGCGATCTTCCAGACAACGGTGCCTGAATCTTCCTGGTAGGCCAGCCAGCCCCGATCGTCTTTGCCACCGGCATGAACGATGACCACACCGTCGACCACCAGTGGGGAACAGGAATAGCCCCATTGCGGGACGGCGCCTTGTGTCTCCGCGATCAAATCGTGTGACCAGACGAGCTTCCCCGTTGCCGCAACGAGACAGAGAAGTTTGCCACGTGCTGTCGTTGCGTGGATCCGGCCGTTGTGGAAGGTGGGAGTTGCTCGCGGACCGGCGCCCGAGACAGGTTCGTCGAACCGAACCGCTTCTTCGTGAGCCCAGACTTCCTTGCCAGTTGCGGCTTCATAGCAGGTCACTGCTTCCTGAGGACCGCGTTGCTCCTGCGTAACGACGAAACCATCCACGACAATCACGCTGGACCAACCCGGTCCGATTCGCTGGCGCCAGACCAGCTTCGGTTCGGGCGACATCGCAGATGCTGACAATTCGGAGACGACGCCATTGCGCTGTGAGCCTCGGAAGGCTGGCCAATCGCCGGTTCGTAGCGTCCATTCGGGGAGAGTGTTCTCGGCTGATTCCTTGGTCGTAGACGGGTCCGGTGTCGCGATGGAAGGGCGTGAAGCCAAGAACTGCTCTTCGGCAGAAGGCGTCCAGCGCCAGTGAATTTCCGCTCGCTGCAAGCCGTCGATGCCGTTGAGTCGCATCAGGGAGAAGCCACCGATGCAGAACAACGTCAAGGCGGCGATGCCGAGCCGCTGCTTGCGATAGGACTGCTGCTGGGTAAGCGTCAGCCAGGCCGTCCACGCGGTAAACGTCAGCGGGAAGGCGGAAAACAGCAGGCTGATCAAGTCCATGGATGGATGACTGATTTGCAGCGTGAGGTACGTCGTAGCAATCAGCAACATGAGGCTGAAAGCGCGGTCCCGGCCAGCAATTCGACCATTACAGATCCACCAGCCGAGATAACCCAGCATCAGGACGAGCCAGGCGAGGCTGCGCGAGCCGAAGCGGTTCAGCATCGTGGCATCCAACTGCAGCATGCCGAAGGTGAAGACCCAATAGGCCGCTACCAGACCCCAGATCCATTTGACTTGAACAGCAGGGCGGGGCTGAGGAACCGGAACGACCTTTGTGCTGGTAGCTGCAGCCGCAGCGGCGGAATCAGACGGGAGATCGTTCGACATGACAAGTTCCTCAATGAACTGTGGGAAGCAAGATGCTGGGCGAGTTGTAGGTCACTCACCCGCGCTATCGCGAGTCGAATCGGTGGCCCATACGCGACTGTCCCGGCGCACTGAGGACGCGGACACATCAGGCGTCGAACGGGTTCACTTGCGCATCATGCTCGAGAGTAAGTGACCATCAATCGGCGAGATCGCGTTAGCGAGCGACCTTGCGCGCGGCAGTCTCCGCGGAATCTCCATCGAGTATGCCAAGGCGGAACTCGGAGTTGTCGAAAGTGGCCGGCTCGACGCAATACGGGCATTTCGTCCCATAGATGATGCGTCGGCAGCGACGGCATTCGTGCGGACCGACCTGCTGCGGCTTCCACTTAATGCGGCGATAGATCAGATACAGGAACGCGATACCGAACGCCGCACCGAGCGGCCACAGTTGCTCGCTGATGCTGCAGATCAGGTATACGAAGACAGTGCCGCAAGCGAGGTACACACCGGCGACGGCCCAACGATCGCGCGAGTTGTCTTTGTCGAGTGCTTCGGCATTGATCGCCTCAGCGAATTCGTACTTGAGTAACTCAAACTTCAACTCGCTGAGGTCGGATGCGCTGGGAACCCCGATAGCGGTCAGCAACCGGCAGATGCTATCCAGGAAGCGATAGGTGTCGTCGAAGTTGAAGTGTCGCTGATGCGCCCAGCGATTGCGGAAGGCTCGCAGTTCGGCGACCAGACTGCGCTCGAACAGGCCTAGTTTGCGACGGAACGCAGAGTTCCATTGATCCCACATCACGGTCAGCAGAGCGTGTGCGTCCCAGTAGTTGATGTCCGCTGGCAGCTCATCGAAGTTGCGATCAGTGCGGAAGCTGGAGCGCGCGACATCGAGCCATTCGTCCGCGAACGCCAGTTCCAGTTGTTGGCGCACGAAGTCCCTCAGGCCCGCGGTCAGTATTTCGAGCGCGGTCGACACAACGTCCTGATAGCCGTTGCCGAAGTTGGCCATAAAAGAAGGAAGTTTGAGAGGGACGCACGGGGGTTGGGGGACGCCACGAATTTCCGCCGGACCCGCGCGATCGAGATTGCCCCTTCCCATTCGCGCGATGTCGGCGGAATTCCGCAGCGACGAAGTAAAGCTATCGAATGAAACGCATGCGATGGGATCTGTGATCACCAAAAACGAGGTGATCTACCGAAAGCCGGGAGGGAAAAGGCTGAGTTCCTTAGAGAGCACACAAAGCGCGAATAGACACGAGCTAACGACAACGCTCGTCTGAACATGCGGCGGACCTGGTGAATGTGGCCCAACCGATCAGCAGTTGCTGTTACAAGTTGCCTGAAATGTCTGAGCTGGCATCCTTTGGCGAAAATCCGGCATCTCCAAGGTCATCGTTTGGTCTGGCAGCAGCGCGGGACTATAGTCGGCTGGCGCTGACTCAAGAGCTTCGGGTGGAGACACCTCTCAGCGGAGCCTTTTGCATCTGGTGCGAGCTTCAGGCGAACAGCAGAATGCCTGAGACAGAGCTGTCTGCAGCCGCAGATCAGCCTGATTTTCATCCTGTGATGTGTCGAGGCGAGGATGGCAGAGCTTCACGAAGAGTGCGGGGTTGCCGCCGTGTACTATCTAGGCGATGGAGTGCCGAGCCGCTTTTCGCCGCCCCAGGGTGGTCGCGAGGCGTCGCGTCTGATTCCTCGATTGCTGCAGGAGATCCAGAATCGCGGCCAACTGGCTGCTGGCATCACCACCTACGACCCGCATCGCACGCAACTCATCGAGACGCACAAGGAAGTTGGCACTGTCACGGAGGTTTTTCAGCTCAGCCAGCAGGACAAGTACGAGGCGATTTCCAAGCGCATCGCTGGCTTGGCCGCGATTGGTCACGTGCGCTACGCGACCTGCGGAGCTGATGACCGCAACTACGCACAACCGTTCGAACGTCCGCACATCGAAAAATCAAAGTGGTTCGGCTTTGCGTTCAATGGCCAACTGGCGAACTACTCGGAACTCCGTCAGGAGATCCTGTCGCGGCAAGACTTTCATCTGGCTCGTGAGACTGACACCGAAATCCTGATGCACATGCTGTGTCAGGAGATCAAAGAGTATGGCGCCGGCAATCTGCAATCGGTGCTTGAAGCACTCGCTCGCCGTTTGGACGGTGCCTGGAATGTTGTTTTCCTGAACGCCTTGGGCGACATGTTCGTGGCGCGCGACCCGCTGGGCATCAAGCCGTTGTGCTACGCGTTTGAAGACAACATGTTCGCGGCTGCAAGCGAAAGCGTCGCGCTGGCGAACATGGGTTTCCGTAATGAGTCCATCAAGAACCTCGAGCCGGGCACTGCGGTCATCATCGAGAAGGGTGAGATGCGAATCGCTCGATTTGCCGAGAGCCCTCGTCGTGCTCACTGCTTCTTCGAATGGATCTACTTCGCGAATGTCGCGAGTTCGCTCGACAACCGCAGCGTGTACTTGAGCCGCAAACGACTGGGTGAGGAACTCGCTGATCAGGAACAACTGCGGATTGACGACGATGTTGTCGTCGTCCCGGTTCCGGACACAGCGAAGGCTGCCGCTGACGCGATGGCCTATCGCTTGGGCGTACCGTGCCTCGAAGGTTTGATTCGCAACCGCTACGTCGGACGAACCTTTATCGAAGGTCGTAACCGCGCAGAGAAGGTGCGGATGAAGTACACGCCGTTGCGTGAAGTGCTCGAAGGTAAACGCGTGCTGCTGGTGGAAGACACCATTGTGCGTTCAACGACCATGAAGGCGCTGATCTCGCAACTTCGCGAGCGTGGCGGTGTTCGCGAAGTGCATGTGCGGGTGGCCTGTCCGCCGATTGTGGCTCCGTGCTTCTACGGCATCGACATGTCCACGATTCAGGAACTGTTCGCTCCGAAGTTCCTGGGACGCGGCGAGCTGACTCCGGAGATCGAAGCCGAGATGGCCAGCGCTCTGACGGCCGATTCGTTGCGATACCTTCCCGGTGACGCGATCGCCCGTTGTGTGGACTTGCCTCCGAGTTCGCTGTGTCAGGCTTGCATCAACGGGCAATACCCGACGCCTGCCGGACAACGGCTCTATCAACTCGCCTGGGACAACGTGGGGACCACCGTCGAAGACGGCTGCCGAACCTACGAAGCACCCCTCGTGACGGTGCGAACTTAGAGGATCGTTCGAACTGGAATGGCAAGTACGCTGGACGAACTGGTCCGGCGTCTATGCGATGCGAACCGTGGTTTGATCGCGGGCATAGAGAATCACACTTCCTTCTGCGGTAACGTGCGCAGGTTGGCGACGGCGCTATTGCCACGGGTACGGGAGATCATTCGGCATCCGGCGGAAGGCCAGTTAGAGTGCCAACTGCGATCACGTTGCAGGGCATTCCGACGGCAGGATCAGTCGCATGACGCTTTCACGACCTCAAGGTTCGGTGGCTTACAACAACACAGGACGAGTTGTACTCGTCAGCGGCGGGGCCAGCGGTATTGGCCGATCAATCTGCGAGGCCTTTCTGCGTTCGGGAGCGACCGTCGTTTGCATGGATCTGGACGACCGGGCGATCAGCAGCGAGTTCAAGGGCATTGACTTTGTGCGCGGCGACACGTCGCGCGACGATGACTGCCGTAGGGCCGTCGAGTTCACGGTCGAAAAGCACGGTGGCTTGGACGTGCTGGTCAACAACGCGGCGATTCAGCCGCCAGCGTCGTATGTGCCGCTCGATCAACTTCCGGTGGAGCAATGGGACCGCATGCTGGCCGTGAACTTGTCCGGCTACACGCTGCTGGCTCGGCAGGCCCTCAAGCAGATGTTGCGGCAGCAGAGCGGCGTGATTATCAACCTCGCCAGCGGACAGGCCCACCGCACTGCTCGACATGTCCCTGCTTATGGGCCGATCAAGGCGGCCAACCTGATGCAGACGCGGCAATGGGGAGTGGAATACGCGCGGCAGGGAATTCGAGTTGTGTCCGTGTCACCGGGCGCGATTGATACTCCCTTGGTTCGCGCCAGTCTGGAAGCTCAAGGCGGTGCGGCACAACTGGCTAACCGACATCCGATTGGTCGTATCGGACGGCCTGAGGAAGTGGCTGCTGCTGTGTTGTGGCTCTCTGGCCCGGATGCCTCATTCATCACCGCGACAGACTTGGAAGTCGACGGCGGCCTCGGCGCTTTTGGAGCTTTCGCAGATCCATATCCTTTGCCGTAGAACGAGAAGTGAAGTTGATTTCTGAGTGTCGCGGCGAAACTGTGCTGGCATTAGTCGTTCACGATTGAAGCAACACCTCGCAGCTGGAGTTCATCCCATGAAGTTCATGACGTGCCTGCTCGTCACCCTGGCGTTGTGCTCAGAAGCGATCTCGCAGGACATCAAACGGAATATTCCCTATGCCGATCCGGCCCATGAGCGGCAAGTGCTGGATGTCTACTCGCCGGCCGGTGCCAAGAACCTGCCGGTCGTTTTCTGGATTCACGGCGGCGGATGGCAGGCGGGTGACAAGGGAAGCGTTCAACTCAAGCCGCTGGTCTTTATGGAGAAGGGGTTCGTCTTCGTTTCCACGAACTACCGGTTACTGCCTGACGTCGACATGGGAACGATCATTCGTGACATCGCAAAGTCGATGCATTGGGTTCACGATCACATCGCGGAATACGGCGGCGATCCTCAACGTGTGCTGGTGATGGGACATTCCGCAGGCGCTCAGCTGGCAGCGTTGATCAGCACCGATGACCGATATCTCAAGGCTGAAGGAATTCCGCTGAGCATCATCAAGGGTTGCGTGCCTGTCGACGGGGACACCTACGACGTTCCCGCAATCATCGAGACCGCTGAAACGCGCCGCCGAGTGCATGGTCAGCCGCAGGCCAAGTACGGTCATCGCGAGAAATTCGGGAATGATCCCGCCAAGCACGTCGACTTCTCCGCGGTGACTCATGTGGCCAAGGATAAGCACATCCCGCCGTTCCTGATCCTGTATGTTGCCGATCATCCTGACAACGCCGCCCAAGCGCAGCGACTAGGAGCGGTCCTTAAGGAGTCTGAAGTTCCGGTGACGGTTTTCGGCGCGAAGGAAACGAACCATACCCGCATTAATGAGAACCTCGGTCAGCCTGATGACCCATCCACAAAGGCTCTGTTTGAGTTCGTGGCAGCTGCGTTGAGGAAGTGAATCTTTGTGCTGTCGTGAATCCGACTGGTCGAAGCTGGCCGTTCTCTTGAGGTTTAGAAGCAAACACTATGCGAATTCAGCCGCGCACCTTTGCTGATCTTGATACGCCGCGTGGCTCGATGCGGACGCACCTGTTTCGGCCCGTGGGCGATGGGCGTTATCCCGGTCTTGTGCTCTTCTCTGAGATCTATCAGGTCACGGATCCGATTGCGCGCACGGCAGCATTTCTGGCGGGGCAAGGATTTGTTGTGGCGGTGCCAGAGGTCTATCACGAGTTCGTTCAACTTGGCGAAGTCTTCGGCTACGACAAGCCCGGAACCGATCGAGGAAATGATCTTAAAACGACCAAGGAGCTGAGCAGCTACGACGACGATGCGCGGGCTGTCATTAGCTATCTCAAGGGCGATGCGGGGTGCACGGGACGGATCGGTACTGTCGGCATCTGCCTCGGGGGTCATCTGGCATTTCGCGCCGCCATGAATCCTGAGGTCGAAGCAGGGGCGTGTTTCTACGCCACAGATATTCACAAGCGAAGCCTGGCCAGCGGAATGTGTGATGACACGCTGGATCGTATGAGCGAGATCCATGGCGAAATGTTGATGGTCTGGGGACGTCAGGATCCTCACATCCCATTGGCTGGCCGGCGTGTGATCTATGATGCCATGACCTCGGCCGGCGTGTGCTTCACCTGGCATGAGTTCAATGGCGAGCATGCCTTTTTGCGCGATGAAGGTCACCGTTATGACCCCACTCTGGCCCAGTTGCTCTATGGCATGGTGACCGAGCTGTTCACTCGCCGACTCAAGACGCAGGGCATCTGACGAGAGATTCTCGGCATAGCTGCTGAAACGGCTTCGGATGCGTTGCTGCCCGAACGTTTCGTTCAGGAGCCCGGCGGCAGGATTGTTGTCACGCGCGAGGCGATTTGATCGAGCGGCAGGATGTCGTCGACCGCTTTCAACGCGATGGCTTCTTTCGGCATGCCGAAGACAACGCATGAGGCCTCGTCTTGTGCGACGGTGCGGGCGCCTGCTTGGCGCATGGCAAGTAGTCCGCGAGCCCCGTCGTTACCCATGCCGGTGAGGATGACTCCGACCGCGTTGCGACCGAGTTGTTCGGCGACCGAATACATCAGCACATCGACTGACGGCTTGTGGCGATTCACTGGTTCTGTGTTGGTGATCTCCACTCCGTAGGTGCCGCCGCTACGCCGTACCACCATGTGGAATCCGCCGGGAGCGAGCAACGCGTGACCCGACAGAATGCGGTCGCCGTGCTGAGCTTCCTTAACGCGCATCTGGCATATCGAATCGAGTCGTTTCGCGAAGGACTTCGTAAATCCCGGTGGCATGTGCAGCACGATAACCGTCCCCGGCGCGTCAGCCGGCAGGTGCTGCAGTACTTCGGCGATCGCTTCAGTACCGCCTGTGGAAGCACCGATGACGAGGAGTTTCTGCGTGCTTTGCGCGAGAGAGCGAGTGGCGACGGGTTGCGAGCGTGCTGCTGTGGGTGCACGTCGGGCGGAGGGGCGACAGCGAGCCCGAGCAGTCGCTTTGACTTTCTGACAGATCTCTTCCGCTAGCTCGAGAGTTCCTGTCCTCACATCGAGTTTGGGCTTTGAGATGAAGTCAACGGCTCCGAGTTCGAAAGCTCGCAGTGTTGTTTCGCAACCTCGCTCCGTCAAAGAAGAGACCATCAGCACTGGCATGGGATGCACAGCCATCAGTTTTTCGAGAAATGCCAGTCCATCCATGCGGGGCATTTCGACGTCCAGAGTCAGAACGTCCGGGCGCAGAGTCTTGATCTTCTCCCAGGCGATCAGAGGATCAGATGCGGTGCCGACGACTTCCAGTTCAGGATCGCGCGAGAGGATCTCGGTGAGTACCTGACGGATTAGAGCGGAGTCGTCGACAATCAGAACTTTGGTACGGGGCATGAAACTG
>CAYLTY010000072.1:0-35118 GCA_964386705.1 uncultured Planctomycetaceae bacterium | reverse complement strand
AATTCAGGAGCATGCCACAGAGGCTCAGGCATAGGCACGTTGCCAACACCACTCGGCGGAAATAGTAAATCCGAGATTTCATTGGGGCTTATTTCCTTCCGCAAAGGCGGGTATCGCAGTGGTCACGATCTCCACGATCGCACGACGTTCCTCGACCGGCAGATGCTGGAACTCCTCAGGAGGCTCGTCCGCTCTTAACCCGTCGAGAATACGCTGCACCAGACGCGAGCGACATTCGGTTGGCAACGACTCGAAAAGCCGGTGCTCAACCAGATAACTCAGACGATAGCGGAACAGCCGGGACTGCAGATCGAACCGACGCAGAGTTCGCGGCGGTACGGTCGATGGTCGCTTACCCTGCTGGGGATTCAGCAGTCGGCCTTCGCTTTTACCAAGAGCTTCAAACCTGCGGCGATAGACAGAGTTGCTCGTGATTTCATCCAAGGGTACTTCCAGCTTCGGCTCATCGGCAAAGACCAGGTAGCGAATCAATTGATCCTCCGCATCTGACCGGCGATCGAGTCGCGCTTCCATGCCGACGCGGATCAGCAGGTTGAGCCCATGCACCTGATGGTTGTAGACCAGATGCGCGACTACGTCGCTGCCGGTGGCAGGGTACTCCGCATTTAGCTTGAGCGACTTCAAATCCGCCAGAGCTGTTCGCAGTGTGGGTTGCTCTTTCGCCCGCTCATTCTCCTCGGAGCCGATCAGGTTGCCACGATGAGCGAAGCTCTGCGGTGCCCCGGTCACGTACCAGCCACCCCAGCGTTTGGGGTACTCCAATTGGTGCGTGACTTGTGAGTACCCCTCCGATGGCTTGCCAGAGCCATCAGTCTGAAACGCTCGCACCAGCCAACCGGGAACATCCAGCGACGAACGCCCCGCGTGGCAAGCGAGGCACTGGCTGTTCCTGGAGAATCTGGCTTCGTCGGACTTCGCGGATTGTTTGGCTTGATCCGTCAGTGGTTGACTCAACGTGTAGAACGTCGCGCCCTTGATGGGATCCAGAGCCGTGATCTCCAGTTCTCTCGCGTTCGGAATCCAGGCGACGGAAACCTCGTCATTGAAGAACACCGCGCGTGGCGTACGGGGCGAAATGAGGTCCGGGTTACGGGCCGTCTTGGAGAAGACGAGCAACTGCGACTCAACAGGAATGTTCAGATGCCGCAGCAATGAGAGCAGAAAACCGTGTTGGTCATCGGCTTCGAGAGTGACCTGAGACAGCTCGATCCGTCGCTGCAGGAGCCGAATCGCGTCGTCGGCTTCTGTCCCGAAGTAGTCGATGGGCACTCGGCCAAACGGAATCGCGTCGCTCAGCTTGATCTGCTGCACTGTGACCGGGACCGCATCTTCTGCCAGGGCCGGAGTGCTCAGCATCAGCCACCACAACCAGCAGCACCACCAGCGAGGCCGAGAGCTTGTCCTCTCAACTTCAGGGCTAGCAGTACGGTAATGGCGAAGAGGCATGCTTGATCCAATTTGGAAGGCACAAGTCTCGGCCATACTACCGATAGAACGCAACGGTCTTGCGGACTCCGTCTTCCAGCGAGGTCGGCTTCCAGTCTGGCAGCAGCTCGCTGATGAACCGCGGCTTCGGTGGAATGTTCGACGGAACGGCCGGACCGTTGACGCCTAGACGGCCCGCTGCCTCGGGGACGGTTCGCACAATCGCCGCGACGAACTCTTCGGGAGTTGCGGGTTCGCTAGGCAGATCGACGATATTCCAGCCCTGCCGCACATTGAGTGCGGTTTGCACGAACGCCTGAGCTACGTCTTCAACGTAGTCATAACCCAGCCGGCCCTTGTAGCCGATCGTGTAGGATTCGCCGGTGACCGCCGCGCGAGCTGCCAGCGACGGACCAGCCGTCAGGCCTTGAGTTCGTTCCGGACCGTAGACCACATGCGGGCGGATACCGACCGACGCGATCCCGTAGTGCCGCCAGTACTGCTCCGCGATCAGATCCACCGCCAGCTTGAACGCTCCATAGAACGATGGCGGGCGATTGTCTTCAGCTTTCAGGCCCAATGAGTTGTCATCGGCCTCGGGACCATAGACGGCGTAGGAACTCGCGTACGAAATGCCCTTGATACGTCCAGCATTCGCCCGAGCGAGTTCAAACAACGCCACGCTGCCCAGCACGTTGATCTGGCAACCGCTCCATGGATCCTGCTGGCATTGCGGAGTCAGCAACGCCGCCAGATGGATGATGTGCGAAACCTGATGTTGATCGCACACGCGTTGCAGAGCGTCTCGGTCGAGCAAACTGCCACTGACGAAAGTCACCTGCGAGGCTTTGTCACCGAGAATCCGCTGCCAGCGCTCATCGCTCTTCTGCACATCGAACGCGACCGGCTTCAAGCCGCGCGCCAGCAACTCACGCAGCACCCATGTGCCGATGAATCCGCCGCCACCCGTTACCAAGACGGAACCCGTTTGCTCAATCTGCTGACTCATCACAGTCCTTGTTTGCCCAGAGAAAGATTACGCCAGAATCGGATGAATCACTTCACCATGCACGTCGGTCAGACGTCGGTCGATGCCGTTGTGACGGTAGTAGAGTCGTTCGTGGTCCATCCCTAGCAGGTGCAGGATCGTGGCGTGGAAGTCGTAAATGGATGTGGCGTGCTCGGCGGGTTTGTAGCCGACTTCGTCGGTGCTGCCATAACTCATGCCCGGCTTCACCCCGGCGCCAGCCAGCCAGCAGGTGAAGGCGTGCTGATGGTGGTCGCGGCCCAAGCCGGACGCTCCTTGAGTAAACGGCGTGCGACCGAACTCGCTCGTCCAGATGACCAGCGTGTCCTCCAGCAAGCCGCGGTGCTTGAGGTCCTTCAACAGCGCAGCACACGGCTGATCGAGCAGGCGCGCCTGCTGATCGTGATTCTCTTTGATGTTCTCGTGCCCGTCCCAGTTAATGCGCGGTGAGCCCAAGGCTCCACCATTGTAGATCTGCACAAACCGCACGCCGCGTTCGATGAGTCGTCGCGCCAGCACGAAGTTCCGGGCCGACGGACCGACGACCGGATCATCCAGTCCGTACAGGCGGCGTGCGTCCTGAGTCTCATCATTAAGGTTGATGGCTTCGGGAATGCTGACCTGCATGCGAGCGGCCAGTTCGTAAGCCTTCAGCCGCGCGGTCAACGTGGAATCCTGCGGCGACTGCGCGGCGAAGCTGGTGTTGAGTTGCCTGACGAGGTCCAGTCCCGCGCGGCGGCTTTCCGGGCGAATGGACGCTGGCGTGACGAGGTTCGTCACGGGGTCGGCCGCGGCCATGTTGAAGACCGTGCCTTGATGCTCGGCGGGCAGAAAGCCGTTGCTCCAGTTGGCCGTGCCGCCGTTGACCAGTCCGCGCGGGTCCGGCAAGACCACGAACGTCGGCAGGTCATCGTTCTCCCGGCCCATGCCATAAGACAGCCAGCCTCCCAGGCACGGAAAGCCAGCCAGCGTGAAGCCGGTATTCATCTGAAAGCAGGCGGGCGAGTGCGACGGGCTCTTCGCCACCATCGCGTGCAGGAAGGTGATGTCATCCACGCAGGTCGACAGATGCGGCAGCAGGTCGCTGACCCAGGCTCCGCAGTCGCCACGCTGGCGAAAGCGATAAAAACTCTTCCGCAACACACCTGGCGAAGCGAAGAAGGTGTCGATTTCACCCTTGCCTTCGAGTTTCTTGCCATCCAACCGTTCGAGTTCAGGACGATAATTAAATGTATCGACGTGACTGACTCCGCCGGGCGAAAAGATGTGAATCGCCCGTTTTGCCCGCGGTCGGTAGTGCGACGGTCGAGTGCTCTCGCCCGCAGCGGCACGGTCGGAGCCGAGCAGCCAGCAGAGGGCCATCGTCCCCAGTCCCGTCGCCGTGTCCTGCAGAAAACGGCGGCGATGAAACCACGAGGGCTGAAAGATTCCCGATTCATCCGACATTTCAGTCATCGAGCGTGTCCTGCGTTGCGGAAGAGCAGCATCCTGCCTGTGGATGTAACGAAACTGGGCAATTTTCCCAGCGACGGACGTTTCCGCGGGCAGTTCTTTGGGCTTCGTGTGCGGCAGATGCCTGACAGAACTTGGCAACGCTCTTTCGCACAAGATAGGCTGCAGGTGCTCTTTCCCTTCTGCGAGCGGGTTGATCGTCATGCACAGCCGTCGAAACAACTTGAGGTGTCGTCGGCAACGGAGTTGGCCGCGTGGCCGGCAGGTCGATCAGCTTGAACACAACGGGCCGGTGCGAGACGGGGCTGCGACGCTGGATTACATCCTGTTGCTCGGAGTCATCTTGCCGCTGGTCGCGTTCGTGATGCCGACGGGAAAGCGCATCATTCAGCTCACTTATGAAATGATCTGCACGTTGATCGCCTGGCCGTTTCTCTAAGCTGCGATCGAATGGAACATCAGCATGCTGCGCGAGTCATCCCTCGGAAAACTGCTGCGTCGAGTTCATCGGGACGAACGCGGAGCGGTCAGTCTCGAAACGATTCTGATCGTCGGCGCGATCGCGATTCCGATCCTCATCTTCCTGATCAAATTCGGCTGGCCCCGGATCAAGAACTATTTCAATAAGGGAATGGAGCAGCTCGAAGAAGGTGCGGACAGCGCGGCCGCCAATCGCACGTAACGCTGCCGTTCTGAGCGAATCCATCGCTGCACACCTACAGAACTCAGCCGCTGTCTCACGACCCGGATTCGGTCGGACGAGTCCGACAGAACTGGCAGTGAGAACGTTCGACATGACGGCTTTGATCGCCCTACTGATTCTGCTGCTGGTCGCGGCCATCACGGATGCCTCGCGACACGCCATTTACAATTGGAACACTTACCCCGGCATCGTGGCGGGGTTGATTCTGAATACCGTCGGCCTGGGAATTCTGGGGAGCGGCAGTGATAGCTTGTTCGCCAGTCTGTGGGGTTTGCTGGCGTGCGGCAGCATCATGCTGGTCGCGTTTGTGTTTTTTGACATGGGCGGCGGCGACGTGAAGCTGGTCGCCATGATGGGTGCTTTTCTCGGAGTGGAAGGGGGCATCGAAGCGTTGCTCTGGACGTTTTCGCTCGGCTTCATCTGCGGCATGGCCATCATCATCTGGCAGGCCGGGATCGTAAACCTGATTCGATCGACCTGGCAGCACGTGCGTCTGGTCATCCAGGCTCGCGGCTGGATTCCTCTAACATCCCGCGAACGTCAACCGCTGCAACGCAGTTTGTTCTTGGCTCCATCAGCTTTGGTTGCCACAGTAATTGTCACGTGGCCGATCCTGATGAAGCAGTGATGCTACTTTGTAGGGCGGACAATCCTGTCCGCCAAACCGCGACGGACAGGATTGTCCGTCCTACACCAACACCAGCAGCGACTTCGCGAACCTATTGTGGCTTCGAGCCTTAGTTCTGGAACTGCCTGAAATGCATCGCTCCGTCCTTCAAGCCCTGATTCCCGCACTGATCGCACTCGCGATGGGGTTCCTGGTATTAAGAGCGGTGGTCGCCTGCAGCGGCCTGAAGTTCGACTGGCGGCGGCTTTTGAAGCTGCACCGTTGCCAACACGGCGGTGTGCAATCGTTGAGCTTCGTGCTGACGCTGCCGCTGTTCATCATGATCGTCATGTTCATCGTGCAGGTGAGCCAGTTAATGGTCGGCATCGTGATGGTCCATCACGCGGCGTTCGCGGCGGCTCGCGCGGCGATCGTTTGGACTCCGGCTCACTTCCGGGATACCTCATCGGGCTGGGCGGAATCGGAAGAGAACCTGCTGCCTCTACCGTTTGCTGAAGACGCACCTCAGCAATTGCGCATCGAAGGCAACCGGCTGACAATGTCCGGCACCGATGCGGCAACGTCCTACAAGTTCAACAAGATCTTCGGAGCCGCCGTGCAGGGTGTGGCCCCCGCTGCTCCGGGGCGCAGTTTCGTCGAGCCGTTGAACTGCCCGAGTTGCGGCAGTCAGCCGGACGCGATCATCTCCGCCTATGCCGAGTTCGATCCATCTTCGCAGAACAATTCGCGAGTTCCCCAACGTCTGCGCAACAAGCTGAGCTACGCCTACTGGAACACTGTCGTCGATGTCGCGTTCATCGACAAAGACACCTACAACGGCCCGACCTACAACCCGCGCGTGCTGCGTATCGTGAACGGTCAGGCTTCGACGGATGAAGAGGGCGAGTGGGTTCGCGACTGGAACCGCAACGAAGTCGGCTGGCAGGACCCGCTGATCGTGCGTGTGACTCACGACTTCGCCCTGCTGCCCGGCCCCGGCCGCTTCCTCGCCCGCTACGTCGTCGGTGGCGATGGCCGCAGGGATCAGACCGCTCCGCGCATCACCGAACAACGCGCCTCCAGCCGAGTCCCCTTCCTCGAGCCCGTCTACACGACCCCCATCTCAGCCACGGTCACCCTGACCAACGAAGGCTTCAAGCCCCTGCTGAGCTACCTGCAGGACACGCAGTAGGCTGCACACCCCACCGTATAGGTTGTCGTCTCATAGCGATAACTGCGTTCGCGCGAGCTTCGTCGCTCCCCTCGCCCCGGTCTTGCCGGGGAGTGGGGCCGGGGGTGAGGGGCGATCGCAGCCTTGGCCATCGAGTTTCACTCGAATGCGTGTCCATTCTGAGTTCGGTTACTCCGAACTCGACGAAAAAAGGCGACCTCGAAGCAACAGCAGCTTCGAGGTAGCCCATAGCAGGTATCACTCATCGCCCTGTTAGTACTTGGGCTTGAAAACGCAACGCTCAGTTTTCGATTGCTCGAACTTCGCAATCGCATCGTTAACAGCTTTATCAGCGGAGGGAGCTTTGAAGGAATTGAAAGGACTGTGAGGCATGACGTCTTCCAACGCTTTAACGTCCAACTCCACTTCGCAGACTCTGCTGTCGCGTGTCAGCAAGAAAGCCTTGCCCTCTGGTCGATCAGTTTTAACCTCCAGTGCACAAGGGCCATCGATAATGATACCTCGCCGATTGATCAGAACACCACTCGGCTTGTCACTAATCCTGTCTGTTCCATCGATCTGATACCCCCGCCCATTGGGTTCAATGAAGCAGACGTAGTTGATCTTCCATGTTGACCCAACTTTCATCCAAAAAACTTCGCAGCCGTACTTATTAAGTCCACCCGTCGAATGCGAATACTTCGACTCACGGTCGCAGCCGACGAAGAAGGCGATCAACACCAAGATATGCCAGATCCTCATCGTTAGTGCTCCATTTTATGAGCGGCAATTTAGTAAATCCGCGGACCAGGATTGGGAGGGCGAGACCAGTGTGGCTCAACGCCCTGTTAGTATCTGGGTTTGAAAACGCAACGCTCAGTTTTCGATTGCTCGAACTTCGCAATCGCATCGTTAACAGCTTTGTCAGCGGCGGGATCTTTGAAGGAATTGAAAGCGATATGAGGCATGACGTCTTCCAACGCCTTAACATCCAACTCCACTTCGCAGACTCTGCTGTCGCGTGTCAGTAAGAAAGCCTTGCCCTCTGGTCGATCAGCTCTAACTTCCAGTGCACGAGCGCCGTCGATAATGATGCCGAGCCGATTCACCAGAACGCCGTTTGGATAGTCCTTAATCCTCCCGGTTCCGTCGACTTGACGAATCCGACCATTCGGTTCAACGAAGCAGACATAGTTAATCCGCCACTGAGACCCAACTTTCATCCAAAAGACGTCGCAGCCGTACTTGTCAACTCCGCCAGTCGAATGCGAATACATCGACTCCTCGTCGCAGCCGACGACGAGGGCGAGCAGAAGCAGGATGGGCCACGTTCTCATAGTTCTTGCTCCAGTTGACTACGTCACCAGCATCCATCGCTGGCACAACGCAGGTATCAGCACAAAAGCAGTTGGCAAAGAAGTAGCCACTCACAAACATGAGCTTCAGATTGTTGACAGAGGACGCAGGTCGATCGTATCCGATTCTGAACGTACGTGAAGTCGTTCTGGTCGCACGAGTAGAATACGACTTCGCCCTGCTGTGCATCTCTGCTTTTTCTTCCCATCATGTCGTCGATGGCGATGCCCGAACCGGTCAGACCACGGATCGAGTCATCTCAGGAGGTGTGTGCCGATGAAAATGCTGTTGGCTTCGATGGTCGCGTTCGCGTGGATGTGCTGCGGAATTTGTTGTGCTCTGGCCGCAGAGTCTTCAGCCCGGAAACCGAACGTCGTCGTGATTCTCGCTGACGATCTCGGGTATGGAGACGTTGCCTGCAACAACCCGGAGCGTGGCAAGATTGCCACTCCGCACATTGATCGGCTGGCGGCGACTGGGGTGCGGTTTACTGATGGGCATTCATCGTCGGGAGTCTGTTCGCCGTCGCGGTATGCGTTGCTGACGGGGCGGTATCACTGGCGGACTCGGCTGCAGGCGGGGATAGTCAATGTATGGGGCAAGCCGTTGATTGCACCGGACCGGCTCACGATTGCCGGACTGGCGAAGCAGCAGGGATATCGCACGGCCTGCGTCGGCAAGTGGCATCTGGGTTGGGACTGGCCGATTCCGGAAGACAAGCGGGCTTACTTCCAAGGGTTGGGCGGCAAGTCGGGCGGCGGAGGGAAGGTCACCACCGAAGTCACTGGCGAGCATCGAGCCGCCTGGCGCGAAGTGTTTTCGCGGCCGATTCCTGGTGGTCCGACGACTCGTGGTTTCGACGAGTACTTCGGCACCGATGTCCCGAACTGGCCGCCGTATTGTTTCATCGACAACGACCGCACACGCGGCATTCCCACCGAACTACTGCCTGCGAAATCGCTCGTCGCGAATCAGGCCAGCCTGCAAGGTCCGGCGCTGGAGAACTGGAAGCTGGAAGGCATTCTGCCCGCGCTGACGGAGCGCGCGGTCGAGTTCATTGGCCGTTCCGCGAAAACCAAAGAGCCGTTTCTGCTCTACATGCCGCTGACGTCTCCGCATACTCCGCTGGCGGTCAACGCTGAATGGCGCGGCAAGAGTGGTCTCGGAGTTTACGCGGATCTGGTCATGGAAACGGACGCCGCAGTGGGGCGAGTGCTCGCTGCGCTGGATCAGCACAACGTGACCGAGAACACGCTCGTGCTGTTCACCAGCGACAACGGGTGTGCCAGCTACATCGGCGCGAAGAATATGGAAGCTCAGGGCCATTACCCGAGCGGCCCGTTGCGTGGCTACAAGACCGACGTGCACGAAGGCGGACACCGCGTGCCGTTCATCATGCTCTGGCCGGGAACAACCAAACCCGGCAGCGTGTGCTCGCAACTGGTTCATCAGGCTGACGTCATCGCAACGCTCGCCGAAATCTGGAGCACACCACTACCTGACAATACAGGCGAAGACAGCTTCAGTTTGCTGCCGCTGCTCAAAGGCGAAGACAAGCCAACGCGACCAACCGCCGTGAGCTGCGCTTCAGCCGGCACTCCCGGTCTGCGACGCGGTGCGATGAAACTCATCTTCGCACCCGAAGGTGACGCGCCCTGCCAACTCTATGACCTACGAGCCGACATCGGTGAAATGAAGAACCTTGCCAACGACAACCCCACCGTCGTCGCTGAGATGTCCGCGCTCATGGAGCAAATCATCCGCACCGGCCGCAGCACTCCAGGAACTCCTCAGAAGAACGACATCATGGTGAAGCGGTATCCCATCGCCAGAAAGAACGTTGAGACCAAATAGCTCTTTCGATTTTTCCGTCGGACATCGGTGGATTTGAAATAGAACGGCTGAAAACGAAAAAGGCCGCAAAATGCTGTAGAAAACAGCACGTTGCGGCCTCTTTGAAGTAGGGCCTCCGGGATTCGAACCCAGAACCAAGCGATTATGAGTCGCCTGCTCTAACCGTTGAGCTAAGACCCCCTAAGGAGCTTCCCAAAGCCGACACGCCGCTTGGCGGGTCGGTTCAGGAACCGAGACGAGTATCGCGGCGACAAGCTGCGAGTTCAACGAAGGTCGCTGCCTCTGCACTTCCAGCGGATTATCCGGACTGGGACGAAAAAGCAGGGCGGACAATCCTGTCCGCCTTCGTTTACTGAGCGACACTCTGGTATTTGCACCGGGAGGGCGAGGCTCCTGCCGAGCCGCATGCGTGAATCCGCCTTGCCGTTAGTGCCCGGCTCATCAGGAGCTTCGCCCTCCCGATCTGCTGTCGCGCAAATACCAACGTGCGTCTCAATAACTCTCGCTCTGGCAGACAGGATTGTCCGCCCTACAGTGCAATTAGTTGGCTGGCTTCCAGTTGATGCGGGCGCCGGCTTTCTTCAGTTCTTCGACTTGCGGATCGCGCTTGGCGGCTTCGATCGGGTTGTTGTCGAGGTACAGCTTCCAGTACGGCACAAAGCGCCGTTCGCCGGCGGCGTCCTTCTTGGCCATCTCAACCAGCGGGCCGAAGTCCTTGATCTGATTGCTTTCCAGGAACGTGAATCGCAGCTCGGTGAGCGGTGCCAGCGGCGCGAGGTCTTCGATCTTGTTTTCGCGCAGGTCGAGGTTTGCGACCCACTTCAGGGTGCCGACCGGCTTCACGTCCTTGATCTGGTTCTTGCCGAGGTACAGCGATGCCAGCTTGGGCAGACCTTCCAGCGGAGCTACGGATTCAATCTTGTTGTCACTGAGGTACAGCGCCGCCAGCTTCTTCATGTCTTTCACAACGCTGATGTCGGCAATCTGGTTGTGTTCCAGTTGCAGGTACTGCAGCTTGACGAGCTTCGCGAGCGGCTTGATGTCAGTGATCTTGTTGGTGGACAGGTCCAACGATTGCAGGTTGGTGAGTTCAGCCAGCGGAGCCAGGTCGGCGACTTCGTTACCGGCGAGGTCGATCAGCAGCAGATTGGTGCACTTCTCCAACCCCTTGAGATCCTTAATCCCCTTCTTCTTGGCGCCTACCTGGTAGACATTCTTCAGATCCTCTTCCTTGAGTTCGTCCTTGCCCTGCTTCTTCAGGATTTCCTTGATGGTTGTTTCCAGGGCTTTGTCTGGAAACAGTCCATCGGCTCGAACGATGGCCGGCAGCGCGGTGACCAGGGCGAAGATCGTCAGATGTAAGCACCACTTCCGCATGTGAATCTCCAGAGTCAAATGTAGAACGACTCACCCGGCGACGATTGAATCAGCGCCGAAGGCGAGGCCATTCTACGAAAGGGCAGCGATCATGAACTTTCCGCATCGTCGTGCCTGATTGCATTGAGAATCAAGCGACCGCTAGTGTGACCGCATGCGTACTTACATCCTGATCGGCGCCAGCAACGTCACCATCAGCCTGCCTTTGATCTGGCATTCTCTGGCTGCGTCCCCCGAGCCGAGTCGAGTGATTGTCGTCGCGGGCCACGGCCGATCTTACGGCAAGCCCAGTTCGGTTCTGGGACGAACGCTGCCCGGCATTCTGCAGTCGGAGTTCTGGGAGCAACTGCCAAGCCTGATCGCGTCTGACTCCGACGTCCGGACGCTGGTGACGGATGTGGGCAACGACATCCTGTACGGCATGAAGCCGCGACAAATCAGCTCGTGGGTGCGGGACGTGCTGACTCAACTGCAGCCGTTTTCACAACAGACAGCAGTCTTTGAATTGCCGCTGTGTTCTCTGGCACGATTGTCACGCTGGCGCTTCTGGCTGTGCCGTCGAGTGTTGTTTCCCAAGTCGCAATTGAGCTTCGAAGAGGCGCTCAGCTTCGGCACGGAACTGAATACGTCGGTGCAGGAAGTTGCGCGGGAGTTTCAGGTCGCGACCATTGTGCCGCAGGCGCACTGGTACGGCTTTGATCCGATTCACATCCGCAGCGGCCAGCGCGTGGCTGTGTGGCGGCAGAGCATGCAACTGCTGGATGAGAACTTCGGGATCACGAGACCGTCGCTCAAAGATAGCTTTGCGACGTGGGGCTTGACTCCCGCACTGCGCTGGGAGAAAGACAAGGAACTGCACACAGAGCAGCCGGTAGCACGGCTCAACAATCACGAACTGTGGTTGTACTGACCTGCGCGGCTGCTACTTGGCTTCGCGGATCCACAGGTCTTTCACTTCGAGATGCGTGTGTTTGTTACCGTGACACAGCTGGAACGCGAGCGAACCCTTGTCGATGCCGCGCGGATGCACGACATCGATTGTCTTCACTCCGTTAAGCCACGCTTGGATGTGATGGCCGCGCGCGATGACGTAGTAGTGATTGAAGCCATCGGCCTTCACCAGCTTGTCCGCGAGCGCCTTGGGATAAGCCGCCACCATGCCATCGCGTCGTTCGTCCCACAGGCAACCCCAGTAGCCCGGGCCCATGTCCACCTGATAGCCGGGCACGTTGTCGAAGTCGGTCGGCTTGGTGCGAATGCAGACTCCGGAGTTCGCACCGTCACCGCTCATCTTGACCACGGCGTGCAGCTCGAAGTCCCCGTACTCCATTTCCGAGTACATGTATTCGTGCTTCGGACCACCCGCATAGTCGCCGATCAGCAGGCCGTCCTTCAGCGACCATTGAGCCGGGGTGTACTTCCAGCCGCTCAAGTCTGTTCCGCCCAGCAACCGCTCCCAGCCTTCGCCGTTCGGCTTGCCCGCTTCGAGCTTGCCTGCTTCTGGCAATGCTTTCGGAATCTCGCGGAGGAAGACGTTGCGCCAACGTAGCTCACCGCCGTGCGTCTGCAGTTGAATTGGTCCAACGGGCAGCAGTGATTGGCCCTTCGCGAAGTAGTTATGCAGACGCGCCTGATCGACGACCGTCTTGTCGTTGAGCACGACGGTGACCGTGTCACCGACGATGGTGATCTTGAAATTGTTCCATTCACCGATGGGCTTGTCCGCCAGTGTCGTCGGATTCTTGCCGGGTGCGTCCGCCGGATTATTCCATAGGCCGCCCGAACCCTTGTCTGCTCCCAGCTTCCAGTGGCCGCCTTCTTCGGTGTAGTCCCAGATCTGCACCTGGGGCACGCCGCGCAGGTAGATGCCCGAATCCGCTTTGGGGGAGATTTTGAAGTCGAGCTGCAGTTCGTAGTCGCCGTAGTCCTTGTTCGTCGTCAGGTAGAGTCCCTGGCCATCGTTGATGAGTTCGCCGTTCTCAACGGTCCAATGCTTCTGGATGTCCTCCAGCGACGCTTTGTCTTTCGCGGCTCGCTCCTTGGGATCGAGCTTCAACCGCTCCAGTGGATTCGCGGTCGTCCCGCCTCGCCAGCCCGACAGGTCCTTGCCATTGAACAGTGCCACAAAGCCTTCTGGCGGTTGATTGATCTCGGCCGCGTGTGCCGCTGTACCAGTTGCCAACACGACCGCCGCCACAAACAACCGACCGAGCTTTGTCATTGGTGCTTCCTCAACAAACAGAACGAGCTGGCTTCGATGCTCCACAAGCGATTCAAGGCAGCTGGACCGTACTCGTCCGCGCCTCGGCTTTCCATTCCGATGCGGCAGGAACGAAGGCTCCCATCAGCAGTTCACGACATTGACCGCGAGTCCGCCTTTGGACGTTTCTTTGTATTTGTCCTGCATGTCTACGCCGGTCTGACGCATGGTTTCGATCACGCGGTCCAGGGGAACGCGGTGAGTGCCATCGCCGTGGAGGACTGCCAGGCGGGCGGCGTTGATGGCTTTGGCGGCACCCATAGTGTTGCGTTCGATGCACGGTACTTGCACCAGTCCACCAATCGGATCGCAGGTCAGGCCGAGATTGTGTTCCATCCCGATTTCGGCCGCGTTCTCGATCTGCGCGTTGTTGCCGCCCATCACCGCAGCCAGGCCAGCGGCGGCCATCGAGCACGCGACACCGACCTCGCCCTGACAGCCCATCTCGGCAGCCGACAGTGAGGCATTGCGTTTGTAGAGAGAACCGATCGCGGCGGCCGTCAGCAGGAAGTCGTAAATGCCTTGTGTCGTGCCATTCAGGAAGCGGTGGTAGTAAGCCAGCACCGCCGGGATGACGCCCGCAGCACCGTTGGTCGGCGCGGTCACCACGCGGCCGCCAGCGGCGTTCTCTTCGTTAACAGCCAGAGCGAACAGGCTCACCCAATCGAGTGCGGCCAGCGGGTCAGAGGTCGTGGGGCGCGACTGAAGATTGCGGAACAACACGCCCGCTCGACGACGAACCTGAAGTCCTCCCGGCAGGATGCCTTCAGCTCGACACCCGCGTTCGATGCACTGCTCCATGACGGACCAGATGCGGTCCAATCCGGCAGTTGTTTCTGCAGGAGTCCGCCAGGCCGTTTCATTTCGTCGCACGATGTCTGCAATCGACAGGCCCGTTGCTCGTCCGATCTCCAGCAGTTCGGCAGCTGAAGCGAAGTCGTGCGGGACGGGATTGGCAGGCGCGTTGCCTCCCACCTGACCGGCCTGATCCGCAGCCTCGCTGACAACGAAGCCACCGCCCACCGAGTAGTAAGTGTCCTCGACCAGACCGAGCCCCGTCGCATCGAACGCGGCGAAACGCATCCCGTTGGGGTGGTAAGCGAGCGACTCGCTGTGGTGAAAGATAAGGTCGGTACTCTCGCTGAATGGGATCGCAACTTTCCCGGCCAGTTGGAGCGTGTGTTGAGACCGTGCTCGTTCCACCAGCGGTTCGACGGCTTCGGGATTGGTCGTGTCGGGCTGCTCGCCAGAGAGACCAAGCAGCACAGCCTTGTCAGTCGCGTGTCCTCGGCCGGTCAGAGCCAGCGATCCGTACAGGTCGGTCCGCACTCGCTGCACCTGATTCAGCACACCGCGCGATTCCAGTGTCCGGGCAAATCGCAACGCCGCCCACATCGGACCGACGGTATGCGAACTCGATGGTCCAATCCCGATCTTGAAGAGGTCAAACACACTCAGCGTCACGCTTGCGAACCTCGTGATACGAAAAACGCAATTCGACGGCGTTTGATTCTACGGCCAACCGCGTCGTCGGGTCAGGGTCATTGCAACTTAGCCGGTGAGATCAACAGACGTCGAATGCTCGCGACCTCGTCTGAGGTGATGGCTGCAGCTGAGGAGGCATCTCGCAGCCGAGTCCCGGCATGTGGGTTGCGGGAATCAGACGGAGTTCTGTTTCACGTCTTGGATGGGTCTGGCCTGTGGAAGCGTTTCACTCCCCGTATGTGCGCCACGGAATTGTGGCACTCGAAGCAAATCCTCTGCAGAAGTTCCCGCTTTATCGCAGCGACGAAGTTGTTCGCGGGAGCGGGCAGGTTGTCAGAGGTAACGAATGGTGGCGGCTCAGCACCGTAACCGGTCCGGTGGTCGTTCCGATCAACGGTGAGAACACGCGCTTTCGAGGAGACCGCAGCCAGACCTTCGTGCTGGAAGCGCAGCCGCGGTAACGCCTTTAATTCAAAGACGTAATGAACGAATCGACGTGTTGGCCATCACGAATCAGCGCGAGCCCCTCGGTGCCCATCTGCAGTTCCCAAGACTCGGGGCCTGAACTCCACAACCAGATCTCGTCGCCGGGTTCCATTTTCTCCAGCATGACCGCCCACTTGTGCTGGATGCGCCCAAACGGCACTCCATCACGCAAGAATTCAGCTTCCCATTCCGCAGCCGCGGCCTTTCTGACCAAAGATGATGCGTTCACGCGACCTCCTCTCAGACTGAATTCAGTAACGACATTCCGACAACGCCCGGCCCACGATTGCGAACCGCGTGCCGCCCCTCGCAACGAGCGTTCCAGCCGTTTTCAGCTTCCCGCAGGGAAAAACTCTTTCCCCGAGGAAACCGCCTTTCCTCAATCGAAACGACTCCGCGGCTGGCTTCCGCGTCGATCAGGGAACTCGAATCATTCCGTGATATCTGCCGAAAAGAGCGAGGTGAGTGTGTACTCAGTTCCAATTCTTCTTGATGAACTTGCTGAGCATTGGCCCGCAGCCTTCTGCGAGCACTTCAATAGTTAAGCGAATCGTGCGGATCAGTTCGTATGGCAGTACATCCAAGACTCCGTCAATGACGTCGCGTCGTAACCGGCTGGGTTCATATGCGTGGTACTGGTAGGTCAATGCAAGCTTGCCATCATTTGAAGGAATGAGAAACGCTGTTAACCAATCGGTGTTAGGTTCATTCAGTTGCAGGAAGCGATGAAAGTCCGCGGCTTCACTCCAATCGGTTTCGTCAGTGAATACTTCTGGATCGCCGTGGAGAAGCATGTTGTGTATCTGCGTAAGATTGAAATATTGAAATCGATCCGCGTACCTCAAGAAGTTCAACTGTTTGGTCAAGCGTTGCAACTCGCCAGTCAAGCCACCTACGTAGCTTGGCACGTGAGCAGATCGATCAAATCGCGATACGTCTTCGCCGTTTATAAAAATTGAAACATCGCGCAGGTCAGGATGTTCGGTTAGAGGTCCTATTCTGAACCCAAATCGATGGAGGTTACCGATGTCAATCATTGAAACCTTCTGTGCTGCAGTCTTTTGATCCTTGGACATCTTCACTCCGTGCGTGCTCGCGATAGGCAGATGGTCGAGTCCTTGAACGTCAACGGTGGATTCTTGATCTTCGGATGCCGAAGGCGATCAGGCGTGCGGGGATGTCTCTCAGGATGGGAATGCTGAGCAGGATTCGAGCTGCGAGCGGGAGTTGGAACGGGCGGTTCGAGTCCAGGGCCGTTCTGACGACTCGGTCCTGGATAAATCCCTGAAAGCGCTGAATGACTTTGACGGGTAACTCGCGGCGGCTCTGGACGGCGGCTAATTGCGCTGCGGTGACTTCGCCGTTTAGCAAGGGCGCGGCCAGTTGATTGGCGGCTTCGATGGCGTCCTGAATGGCGTAGTTGATACCCACTCCACCCACCGGCGACATCACGTGCGCAGCGTCTCCGATCAGGAGCAAGCCCGGTTGATACCATTGCGGAACTCGGCTGGATTCCACAGACAGCACGATGATTTGTTTCCAGTCCTGCAGGGTATCAGTTCGATCGGCGATCCAGGGAACCTGGTGACTCAGGTTGGATTTCAGGACATCCAGGCCGACGGCTTTGGTTTCGGAGAAGCTGCCTTTGGTAAGGGCATAGCCAACTTGCCATTCATCGCCGCGATCGAGCAGGAAGATGAACAGTCCACCGCCCACGTAGAAGGTGATTTGATCGCGTGGGTCTTCTGGCTTGCGCGGCAGGCGGAACCACAAGACATCCATCGGTGGGGATGACTTGACCGGCACGGAGCCGCAGAGGCTGCGGATCTTCGAGAAGCGACCGTCGGCGCCTACCGTCAGCGAAGCTCGAACTTCATGCCAAGCGTCGTCGACTCCTCGGTATCGAACGCCGCGGGTAGTGCCGTCCTCTTGGATCAGCCGCTGCACGTTCGCGCCGAACACAAGTTTGAAGGGCGGGTAGCGGCGTGCTTCCTCGGCCAGGAAGTCGAGGAACTTGGATTGCGGCAGGATCATGATGTACGGGAACCGCGTCTTCAGCCGCCGGAACTGAGCGACGGTCGTGATGACGCCGTTCGACGAGAACTGCATGGCTTCCAGTTTGCCGTGCGGGATCTGCAACAGCCGATCGGCGAGACCGAGTTGATCCAGCGCTTCGAGTGTCGCCGGGTGAATGGTGTCGCCCCGAAAGTCACGGTCGAAATCGTGATGGGCCTCGAGCAGCGTGACGTTCACGCCTTGTCGGGCCAGCAGCAGCGCCAGCACCATCCCCGCTGGCCCGCCGCCGACAATGCAACATCCCGTTTGCTGGAGATCCGCGACAGATTCAGGTTTGGAAGGCATGACTCAAATGATCCTCTGAAGATGTGCGTAGTTGAACCATCAGCCGTTTGCGTTGTCGATATAATGTATGCGGTTTCATCTCTGGACTCGCACGGGCCACAGCAATCGAATACGAGATCCCCGTTAGGGGTGTTTCGCGACTCGGCTGACTACGTCACAGGCTGATGGGCCCCAGTTTTTATCGAGCGAACTAACTCATGATCGTCGGGATTGATCTCGGAACAACCAATTCGCTGGTCGCGGTGATGGCGGAAGAGAAGCCGGAACTGATCGCGAACTCGCTGGGCGACATGCTGACTCGTTCGGTGGTGGGAATTGATGAGTCCGGCCAGGTGCTGGTCGGCCGGGCGGCTCAGGAGTTTCAGGTTCTGCATCCCGAACGCTGCGCATCGCAGTTCAAGCGGTACATGGGCACGGACTGGTTGTGCGAACTGGCGGGCAAGAAGTATTCGGCGGTAGAGCTTTCGGCCTGCGTCCTGAAGTCTTTGAAGGCGGACGCGGAAGCGTTTCTGAAGCTGCCTGTCGAACGAGCTGTGATCACTGTTCCGGCCTATTTCAACGACCGCCAGCGCAAAGACACCATTCGCGCGGGTGAACTGGCCGGCTTGAAGGTCGAGCGGATTCTGAACGAGCCAACGGCGGCGGCGATCGCCTACGGTTTGCATGAGGGTGGATCTGAAAAGACCATTGCCGTGTTCGATGTCGGCGGCGGCACGTTTGACGTTTCGATTGTCGAACTGTTTGAAGGCGCGATCGAAGTGCGAGCATCGTCGGGCGAATGCTTCCTCGGCGGCGAGGACTTCACGCGGGCACTGGCGTCGCGCGTGCTGGAGACTCGCGGCCTGCAGTTTGAACATGCCGAGCAGAAGACGCCGCTGCTGGTGTCGCGACTGTTGCAGCAGTGTGAGCGACTGAAGCGACAGCTCACGCGTGAAGACTCTGGTGCGGTGCGCGTACCCAATGATCAGGGCGAACTGGTTGATGACTCGCCGTCAGTGACAGTCACACGCGAGCAATTCAAAGCGTGGACTCAGCACATTCTGGTGAGAACGACGCCCCCAGTGCAGCGCGGCCTCGGTGATGCGCGGCTGAAGCGATCAGATATCGACGAAGTCATTCTGGTCGGCGGCGCAACCCGCATGCCAATGGTAGTCGATTATGTGCAAGAGCTTTTCGGACAGCAGGCTCGCTGCCGGATCAATCCTGATGAGGTGGTCGCTCTTGGCGCCGCAGTGCAGGCGGGGCTTTTTGCGCGGAACAAGAGTCTGGACGATGTGGTCGTTACAGACGTGTGCCCATTCACCTTGGGTGTCGAGATTTCAAAGCAGCTCGGTCAGGATTTTCGCAGCGGCTATTTCATGCCGATTATCAACCGTAATACGACAATTCCCGTCAGCCGCGTCGAGAGACTATCAACGTTGGCTCCCAATCAGTCGGAAGTGAAGATTCGAGTCTTTCAGGGCGAATCTCGACGCACTGAAGAAAACTTGCAACTCGGCGAGTTTACGGCGCGCGGCATACCGGCCGGCCCGGCTGGTCAGGAAGTCGATCTACGTTTTACTTACGACTTGAACGGTGTCTTGGAAGCCGAAGCGACGATCGTAAAGACCGGTAAGAAGGCCAGCCTGGTGATTACGACACATGCTCGCCACTTGAGTGACAGCGATCTCAAAGCTGCGGTGGCGAACATGGCCAACCTCAAAATTCATCCGCGCGATGAGGCCGTCAATCAGTTTGTGCTGCGTCGTGCTGAACGGCTCTATAAAGAATTACCACTCGATTTACGCGATCGCCTGGATGCGCTGCTGAGCGGTTTTGAAGGCGCTCTAGCTTCGCAGGATCAGACGGTGATTGCACCACATCGCGAAGAACTGGAGATGTTTCTCAGTGCCTTCGATCGCGATCATATAGATGATGCGCGGTGGGAAGATGGATACGCTTCCGACGACGCAGATGAATAGCGTGAACGAGGCTTATGCTGACTCGATGATACCGACGGAACGATGTGCATGGAGAACACTCAGGACACTTCGACAACGACCGCAGGGTTACCTCCCGACAAGCAGGAACTGCGCGCCTGGGCTTGCCAATGGCTTGAGATCTCGGCGGAATTGACTCCAGCGGAAGCGCGTCGGCAGGTGTTTCGCCTGCTCGCTGAGCAGGACTTTGAGGCTCCGCCCGCGTTCATCGAGGCGGCTCGAATTGTGGCTGCCGAACCTGAACAGCTCGCCAAGCTCGATCCCGTATTAATCGAGTATGAAAGCTGGTGCGACGAACGGAATCACGAGCGAGTGATTCGGCTGGCCCCGGAACTGCGGACGTTGCCAAGCGAAGAACGTTGGTGGCAGCTTGGTCAGTTGGAAGTGCGACCAACAATTGCAGTTCGCTTGAAGAATTGGCTGGGGTTCATGCGTGGGGCTCAGCTGCCTGAGTTCAAGGCGGGTTCTCAGGAACAACGGATTTATGAGTTTGCGCTGGAGCTGGCCGTGCTGCCGCAGACGCGTCGGGCAGTGCGACGTCGCGAGCTCCTCAACGAGTGCGGGGACCGAGCGTGGTCCAAGGCCGCCCGCAAATTGCTGAAGGGAGCTCCTGACTTACGGGCGCTTGATCCGAGGTTCTTTGCTGGCTTATTGCGCGAAGAAGTTGCGATCCCTAAGAAGAAGCTGGCGTCGTCTCTTAATGCTGCCCCCGCCCATCAAGAGGCTTCGTCCTGGCGAGGTTTTGGATGGATTGCGACTGCCTTGGCAATCATGGTCGTTCGAGGCTGCGCAAGCAGCAGTCCGCCAACTCCACGTTTTAATCCCACGATCTACTCAACTCCTCAATTACGAGATGAACACGGCAGATACCGGTTCGACGTCGGACAGGTCGATGGGCGAATGACACAGTTGGGTGCGGATGTGGCGACTACTATCCTCTCACGTCAGCTTGCCAGGGACGTTTTGAATCGATCCACCGAGGATCACGTCACCAGTTCATTACCTGATGAGGAGATTCAGGGCATCCTTGATTCTTCCGCGCAGCGCGCTGCACTGCAGAAGTTGATTCCAACGCTGCCAGCGCTGCAGGTACGACGCATCCTGAAGCAGTATGAACGAGGCGACGAGTCGGCAGGAAGCGGCGACGCCTGGGATCAACTGCGGTCAGATTTGAAGGCGCGATTGGATGCGCTGGAGATTCACGATGCCGAGCAAAAGGCGAACCGCGATATCCGCGTGGGTCTCTCTCGCTCGAAAGACTTTGCTGTCGCAACTTTGCTGGATTCGAAGGGGGGACGTGCATTCCTCGTGGAGCGAGTCAGTGAACTCTCGGTGGAAGCGGTCAGGTCTGCACAGGCTCTATTGGAAAAACGCATGCGTGATTTTCCAGACGTCGGGGGTGACTACCTGGAACTCTTAGCCGTTCTGGACCTGCGACTGGAGAAAATCAACGATGCTGGTGCGAGGGGTGAGAGCTTGCAGAACGGTGTCAACGTACTTCGTCTTCATTTCGTGGTGCCGGCCAAGATTGATTCAACGGGTACGATTAATCTTGGAAGTAGTGTTGTTGAATTAGACGAGTTCCTCGATCAGCCTTGGGGGTTGGAGCATTTGTATTTGCGGATACCAAAGCTGGATCATGAGACGCTTGCATCCTTGGAATCTCCTTTACGGCGACTTAAAAGCCGCGAGCCTCATCGGTCCGAGGAGATTAAAAGGACTCAGTCGCTTATCAGGTTGCAGCATAAATTGAAGGGCATGCCCAGTTCGCCTCAGAAGTAGGGGCGCAGCGGTTGGTAAGGACGCATTCCGTTGTCAGATCATCATCTTCCTGAAAACCCTGCTGACTGGCCGACAGATCCGTTTCGGTTGCTGGGCATTGATCGCACCGCGGCTGCGCGCGATGCCAAGCGGGCTTACCTGAAGCTCATTAAGCTATTCAAGCCAGAGCAGGCGCCCGACGAGTTTCAGAAGATTCGCGCGGCTTATGAATCGGTTCAGCAGACACTGGAGTATCGGGACCTCTACTCGAACACGGATGAAGTTAATCCAGCGCCCGCTGATGCTCCTGCGATTGACGTGACCGTGTCACCCCCGGATCCGCTGGGCAGGGCAGGAACGACGACAGAGCCTCAAGAGCGACTCAATCCCGTCGGAAAGCCCGCTGCTAGCGTTGATGAGATTTGGGACGAGCTCAACAAGGGTGGTGACGAAGCGGACGTGTATCAACAGTTGAGGCAGCAGGTTGTGAACGGCATCGCCGATGCCAACTATTTCGTGCGCCTGTACTGGATGCTGATGCTGAATCCGGCGTTGGAATCAGGTTCGCACCGCTGCAACTGGTTGATTCGTGGCATGACTGCACCGGGATGGCAGCAGCGGCAGGTGATTGAGCTCTATCAGAACGAGATCGAGCGGTCGCCCTATGAAGCGTTGTCATTGCGTGTGAACGATGCGCTGGAAAGGGATGCTGGAATCAGCCCCGAGACGCGTTATGAATTGCTCATCGCACGCTGGAAGGCCTGTGGCCGGACTGGAGATCATGGAACGATCGTCTCCGATCTGGAGCGGTTTCGCGGGCAATACGCGTATGACCATCAAGCTCTGTGGGGAGCATTGTTGCTGGAAGCAGTGCGGCAGTTGGCAACTCCAGTCGATCGTCGCGTTGTGCGAGACGAGACGCTCGAGCACCGTCGCGGGTGGATTCAGGCCTGGGTGCGCGAGATCGACACGTTGTCTACGGCAGTTGCTCATCGTTGTGGAGACGATGCCGACATGCTGTGTGAGATCGCTCGCTGCTGGGATGAATTTGCAAAGCTGGACTCCAACCCGTGGACCATGCCTTGGGCGGAACTGCTGCTGGCGTCTAATGCGGGTTCCCCTGCGGAACAGGTGACGATTTTCCGACGGCTCTTGCCGCAATACTTTGCCGATCCGTTCCAAACCCTCGACCAGTTCGATCATTGCATGGAAGGGGCGGCCGTCGCTGTGTGGTGTATCGGTTCGGCGCTAGTCGGTTTCTGCGAGCAGCACACGCCGGGGCTGTGGCAGCAGCCGGACGAGAACGCTCTGGCGGCGATTCGGGCCTTTATCGAGAATCATCGCAAGCTGGAATACCCGGCTTTGCGCGGACGCTTGCTGGAGTTCATGGTTTCGGAAGCCGTTCACCCCTATCGAGTCTGCGAAGTCTTCAATGAGTTCTGGCCGGGTTTGAAGACGGAAGACACGCTGGCGGAAACTCTGCGCGGCGACCTGAGCCTGCGAGTGGCTTATCACACCGCCCGCTATGTACTCGGATAATAAACTCCGCGACCCGCTGTGGTGAGCATATCTTTGTTGCGGAATAGCAGGTTGTTGCCGAATAGCTCATTCAGGCCGAGTGGTTCGAAGTGGGCCAATCCCAGAAAACAGTGGCAGGTCCGATTCGGGCAAAGTCGGGGCTGAAGCGACTGCGTCCAATCGACATCACTAATGTTACCAAGAATATCACCCACGAAGTGGCAGCGTCGGATGTCGCCGTGTCCGTCCACTGTGAAACTGGTTTCTCCGGTTCGACATGGCAGGCCCTTGGTCTGTTGCGGTCGTAGTGTTACTTCGAAATGTGGATCGATGGATTTCAGGAACTCAACTTCGCCGGAAGTGTAGGGGCGTGGTCGAGGTTGTTGAGCATTGATCCACAGGTAGATGTCTGAAGGCAGCTCGCGGCGCAGGGCGGCAATCTCGGCGAATGCTGATGTCGTACCAACCATGCCTACGGAGAGACGCACGCCGCGTTTGCGAAACTGCATGACTTTGCGGACGAATTGTGAACACTGCACTTCCGTGGGATGAAACGTTACCCACAGCGAGAGCTTCTCCGGCTGGCAGTTGCTGATCCAGTCTATGCCGCACGACAAATTGGTTTGAGCACCAACCATTTCAACATGCTCGCAATGACTCAGTTCTGCGAGAGCATTGCGATACCACGAACGTACCAGCGCCTCGCCCCACGGGGTAATTAGTATTTGCCAGCGATGCGTCGTTTGAGACTCGATCCAACTCACAAACCGCTGTAGTGCTGACCGGTCTTCCTGCAGGCGTGCCTTTGATTCCGTTCGTTTCGCAAACGGACAATAACCGCAGCCGTAGTTACAGCTGGTGAGATGGCCGCGGTAGAGCACAGACAGATTCATAGCGGGGCGTTTCGCAACTCAGGATTATGACAGCTTTGTGACTTGGTCTGGCGATGGTTCGAAGGCTGGGTAATTCACCTATTTGAGCCGTACAAACTCGCGAAGTCGTTTGCGAACCTGGTTGGAATACAACAACGGACCAATGGTGTCGGAATGCTCGATGCCAGTTTCTGTTAACGTCAATCGGTCACCGTTTGTTTGTAGCCATCCGGCATTTGTCAGGTCGGCTAGCTCTGGGATGTCATCAATCGGTGATTGATAGAATTGTGCCCTGTATTCGTCGATGCTCAGTCCGGAACATTGAAGTAGACCGAGAATGACGAACCGGCGGCGCTGTTCTTCGTCCGAAAGCCAGATGCCGTGAGTTGCCAGCTGCAGCTCTTCATCAGTTTGCTGCATCCATTCAGTGAGGATCGCCCGCACGCCCGCCTGAGTAACGGCGAAGAGAGTTCCGTAGTGCAAATCGCGGGAATAGGAGCGCGCTCCGCATCCGAGACCGATCATGCCGTCACGCTGGCAGGAGTATAATGTGGTTATCGTGTTCTGCTTCAGACGTCGGAAGCAGCGCAGGGAAAGTTGCTCGTACCCATTTTCGAGAAGCCGATCGCGTGCGCAGCGATAGAGATCAATGCGGTGCTGTGCTGCGCGGTGTCCGGTGCGGGCCAAGCCGGTTTCGGGGCGAACGTAGAGCGGATAAAGATATAACTCTTCGGGGTCAAAGCTGAGTGCGATATCGAGGGACTCCTGCCACGAGGCGCGGGTCTGAATCTCGTCACCATAGATCAGGTCGATGTTGAGAACCGGGAAGTTGTGCGAACGGATCAGTTCCAAAGCACGAATGACGTCTGATCTCTGCTGAGGGCGACCAAACGCACGAGCTTCCGCTTCGATGAAGGATTGCACTCCAATGCTGATGCGTTCGATTCCATGTGCCGCCAGAACACTCAAACGACTGTGGTCTGCCGTCGCAGGGGATGTCTCGACTGAAGTTGGTGCCCGGCTGAGATCGAAGTCGAAGGTCGATTCGACGCTGGCGAGCAGGTCATCCAGTTGCCGCGCTTCCAGGAATGTTGGCGTGCCACCACCCAATGCGAACATGGCAAATCGCGCACTCGGTAGTTCGTTACGAACGACCCGCATCTGGCGTTTCACGGTCTCGACATAGTGTACTACCTGGTCCGCCACGGGCTGCGACTGAGTGAACAGGTTACAGAAGCCGCAGCGCATCTCGCAAAATGGAATGTGCAGATATAAAGCCAGTTGGCTCTGTTCGTCCCTCGCCCAGACGTCGCGTAAAGGCAAGGCCAGACTCAGCGGGCGATATGATGATTTGTGCGGGTAGGAATAAGCGTACGAGACGAGCGGCTCGTTCTCCGCTTGAGGTGCACTTGCTTCATGCAGGGCACCGTCATTTGCTTCTACAAGCGAGGGTAGCGGTATCATGGCAACGGCTCCCAGGAGTGTTCGGCGTAGGGAATTTCCCAGATTCTGGGATGAGCGATTCGATGGCCGGTATAGCCATCTTCGCCAAACAGTGTTCCATGATCGGACATCAGGTAGGCGACTCCACCGCGACGGCGGCGAGCGAGGGCCGTGAATAGAGGCGGTATCTGCTGATCGACGTATGCCAGCGCGGCCGCCTGCGTTTCTACTGAGTCGATCGTTGCACCCTTCACATAAATGTGTGTTGGCGAATGAAGTGCTGACAGGTTTACGAAAAGGAATAGAGGCTTCTCTACTGACGCCGCATTGATTGACTCAACGGCTTGCTGGACTTGCTCGCGTGTGGAATGAACTTCGCTGACTGCGAACTCCGGTCTCCAGTGGCTTTCTTCGAACAGAGCGGGAAATACATTTCCCAATGGGTTCAGTTTGTTGAAATAGCCCACGCCGCCGATGCAGACCGTCTGATAGCCGCGGCTGCGCAGTCCGCTGACGATGTTGTCTCCTTCCAGCACACACGTGTTGCGATCAATGGAGCGACTACCTGCGAACTTCAGGGCAAAGGGACGCGGGTGAGGCCCGGGAGCGATCGGCGTTGGCCAGAAACCCGCGAACAACGCCGCGTGAGCAGCGTACGTGAAAGTTCCGGAAGTGTGCCTTGGCTCCCAGTGGTTAATAAGACCGCGCAGAAACGGCGTTCGGCCGGCATGCAGAGCTTGCTCCGCAACGTCGTAACGCAATGCGTCAAACGTCATCAGCAGCAGATCTGAAACTCCGATCTTGAACGCCGCCATTCGCCTCTCGCAGTTTGCTTCAGTGGACCTCGTAGTCGCCGCTGCTCATACCAATGAGTCTGACATTTCCCTCTTGTCGACAGTGGCGAGGTAAGTTCTCAATTCAGCTTCGTAGGTAGTTTGTCCGTCACTGAGTAAGCACGGCAGGTTATCTCCGAAGGCATTAGCTTCCAGAATTACAGCGCGACGCAAGCATGGCCGCACAAGTACGTCCATTCCGAGATACCACGCGCCAGAGATTCGCTTCGCGGCCTGTTCTGCCAGGGAGATGACGGAATGCCAATTGGAACCGAGATGTTGTTCAACGTCTGCGCGGTCGATGCGGTCGGCGTCCAAATTGAGATTGGTAAAGGGCGAGCTGTTGGCCCGTCCCACAACATGTTTGGCCCGACCGCCAATCGCGACGATCCGCAAATCGAATTGTTTGCCGTGCCACCGCGCCTTAGGGAGCCAGTCTTCGACGACGATCTCTTCCATCGCGAGCGTATCAATCAGCCATGCGATCTCGAATTCGTGCTGTAGCACTCGCGGCCGCTTGGTGACGAACAGCCTCGGACGTCCCGCATTCCAGGTGACTTCGACGCTCGTGATGGCGCGGACCAGATTGTCTCGCCATTCGAGCGCGACGGCGCCCATCGCTGAATATCCATATCGCAATTTAATAAAAAGCCGCGCGTGCCGATCAGTGATCGCCTCGCGGAGTCGAGAATAGGTCTTGATGTCTTCATAGGCAGGAGGGACGGGTAACCCGGCCGTTGACCACAGTCGGCAACAATGCTGCTTGTCGAAGGTTGTGCTGATCGCCGTGGGCGAGTTCATCCAGCGCACACCAGATGACTCTCCAAGTTCTTCGATCTGCTGCAGTGTCTTCGAGAATCCGAGAAACCACTGGAGAGGATGTACAATCTCGCCGCGCTCATAAGGCTGATCCGGTAATTCGGAAGCACGGAGTGGAACCCGTCGCAGTTGTTCCATAGGCTCGATGCCGGATTGCAGGAGCAGCCGAGTTGTTTCCCAGTGATCTCCGGGCGATTCGATTCGAACGAGGGTGTTGCTGTCACAACAGCGATGCCAGAAGTCGGCGCGCAGCGACTCGCCGTAGCTGATCGCTGACATATCCAGATCACACTGAGTGGCTGCTTCACGCAGCTTTATCAGGCGGCGTGACTGCGGATCGCCGATGACAACCAGCGAACGCGGTCGATCATCAATATCATTCGGCATGGAGAATTGGTCTCCAGTCGCCGTCGGCCTGCTGAGCCTCTTCCGCATGCAGGGTCCAGGGCGCGGCTTTCTGCAATTCGGCGACCGCGGACTCACTGCAATAGTGGTGCATAATGCTGACGTTCTTGATGTTCTGCTTGCCGACCAACGCATGCAAAGATCGCAAGCCGGTATCAGTCAGATTTCCCTGAGACAGATCGAGTGTGGCAATGCGATCAACGATCGGTGAGTTCACAACGACTGCGGCGATGTCGTCCGCAATTTCGCTGTTCACCAGACCGAGATAATACAATTTCGGATAGAGCTTGCCCGAAAGTACCGGCTGCAGGTCTTCGACGGACGCGTCAAATCCGTAACCTGCGTCGCCGAGGTGAAGTTCTAAAGAGGTCAGAGACGGAAAATCACACTGGAAGATCTCGCGAATCGCTGATTTCGAGAGTCCACCCGTTTGGATTGTGAGAAGCTCCAGATTGTCATGCTTGATGCGGGAGAATGAGAGCTCCTGTCCGCCTCGCACTGTGAATTCGACGAGTCCCGGAAACGCCGCAAGCACAGGACTCAGGTCGGACTGATTTATCCAGGAGAGCTCGCATTCTTCGTAAGTAATATCGCCGATGAATAGCGCCTTCAGATTCGGTAGCTGAGGCGCCACTTCGACGAGCTGTTCAACAAGTTCTTTTGAGTTGTCGCCTTCGCAGGCGCCGGACCAAGCACCGATCAGCAATGCGGTGAGCTGTTTCGCGCCTGACTGGTTGAGGAGCTCCTTCAGGCGGTCCTGAATTGAAGTTTCATCTTCATATTCCTCACGCAGCCGATAAGCGACTTCCGGACCTTGCCAATCACCGGCTGAATTAAAGTCAACTACTTTGCAGCCGTAGTACTCCTCAGTGAGATCACAGTACATCTTGTATCCTCAGATGATGGCTCGAAACTGTCAGAGGGAAATGAGAAGAGGCTTACGTTTCTACTAGTGGATGATAGTCATCAGGATTATCGAATCCCGCTATCCATGCCGCTGCGTGATGACACGTTGGTGTCGCGGGCGGCACCCGGATCATGTATTGCCGTTGAGTCGACGGGCAAAAACAGGACAACGCCACAAGATCTTCATCGCCCGGTAGCGCGACTCGCAGCAACTGCCGAGGTCCACCCGGATCACGATCGCTGTCCAACACTTCGGCATTCGCGTCAGCCAGGAAGCGTCCGTAGCCATAGCGGTCTAACAGGGCTCGCCGTCGCTCGGCATTCCGCTCTGTCAGCAGCTCGTCGACGGTTATCAGCTCCGGATGAAATGCGATCCGCCGATCGACATCGATTCCCGCCCAGCGCAGTTGAGTGCGATTCAATCCAGGCGGTAACGCTGCTTCATCGATCAGGCCGCTGCGGCCGAGGTCGAGCCAGCCAGTGACGACAAGCTGCTCCGGCAGCGATGGGAGATTGGGGCAATCGCAAACGTTGAGAGCTGCCAGTGTTTTCAAATAGGGAGGCAGTTCGCGAATCGCGGTGCAACCTCGCAGCTGTAGACGTCCGCCGCGGATGTGAGCCTTCTCGGGCCAATGTTCGAAGGCGCAGCATCCAGAGAGATCCAGAAACCAGACATCTAATCCCTCCGGCAAGGCTCGCAGGGAGTTACAGCCGCGCAGGTTGAGAGTACCGACTGTCAAACCTTCGGGAAGTTGCTCGAGTCGGTCGCAGCTAGCCAGATCCAGTCGTACCTGCACCTTCAAATCGGCGGGCAGCGAGCGAATTGTGGAGCCCGCCAGCACCAACTCATAAGCCGACAGCGCACGCGGCAGGGTTTCGATCTCGCGATTGGAAAGATCGAGCACATCGACTTCCAGTCCGTCCGGAAAGACTGACGGCAAGCTTCGACCAGACTTCACTGAGTAGTCCAGTACGCCCTCCACTCGCAGGTTGGAGGGGGCGGTTGGCGATTCCAGAAGCTTGTAAGCCGCCTCGGCGGTGACGCGTTCAGAATTTGACGACATCAGGTCCCTGACTTTGGCATCCGTAACCGGCCGAGACCGGAATCGCTGTTGCGTGATCGCGCTAATCGCGAACCGTCCGAATGTCTTGCGGGGAGTATTCGCGCTGCTGCCAGACTCGATATGTCCCGTGAGGCAGCACAATCGGCCCGTGTTCCTGATGCACCAGCGTCGCAGTGGGCGCGGTAACCTTCAGGAACAACCCGCGACCCGAACGCCACAGGACCGCAGCCTCGCGTTCGGCAACGCGATGCGAATGTCCCGTCAATTCGCCTTCGGCCAGCACTAGATGTTGCAGCTGGCGGGCATCAGCAGGCACCGAATCCACGCTTTCCACAAGGACGTCGCCGTGTCGATAGAGAGCCATTTACTTTCCCTAACGCTGTTCGAGTGGCGAATGCCGATTTTCAAACAGATCTGATCAGATCGCAGTCTAGCAAGGCGGTTGACACAAGTTCCACAGATGAAATGTCATGGAACCGGCACCGCAACCTGACTCGCGATAGCGAAGCTCGGGATGCCCGACTACCCTGCGTTAAGCCGGACGGGAAAGTACGGATTACTCCTGCTGGCGGACGGATGGAATTTCAAGAAACGGCTTTCGGCGACATCATGAAGATTCTTTTGGCGAACCCGCGCGGCTTCTGTGCCGGCGTGAACATGGCGATTGAGTGTCTGGATGAATCCATTCGGCGCTTTGGCTCGAACATCTACGTCTATCACGAGATCGTGCACAACAAGTACGTCGTGGAGCGGTTCACGAGGCAGGGCGTGACGTTCGTGAATGAGATCTCGGAGGCACCAAACGGGGCCATTCTGCTCTACAGTGCTCACGGTGTGTCGCCCGAAATTCGTCGGCAGGCGCGCGAGCGGAATCTCTTCACGATTGATGCCACGTGCCCGTTGGTCACGAAGGTGCATCTGGAAGCGATCAAGTTCGCCAAGTCCGGTTACAACATCGTGCTGATCGGTCACGAGGGCCACGACGAGGTCATCGGCACTATGGGTGAAGCGCCTGAAAGCATCACTCTGGTCGACACTCCGGACGCGGTCGATCAACTGCCGTTCGGACCGAATGACAAGATTGCTTATCTGACTCAAACGACGCTGAGCGTCTCGGAAGCTCAGGCCATCATCGATCGGCTGAAGCTGCGTTACCCGCAGATCGACGCGCCGCCGAAAGAAGATATCTGCTACGCCACCACGAATCGCCAGGAGGCGGTTTCGACGCTGGCGACTCGCGCGGATGTCGTCATCGTGCTGGGCAGCCAGAACAGTTCAAACAGCCGGCGCCTGATGGAGATTGGTAAGTCGAACGGCAAACGGTCCTTCCTGATTGACTCGGTCAAAGAACTGCCGATCGAGGAGTTCACCGGCAACGAAACTGTTCTGATCACCGCCGGAGCGAGTGCCCCTGAGGTTGTCGTGCAGGAGACGATCGACTTCTTTGTGGAACGGTTTGGAGCCGAGGTGGATTCAGTCGTCGTGAGAGAAGAGCACGTCTACTTCCCACTGCCGAAGGAGCTCAGGCTGGCCACGGTCAGTTGAGCAGAGTCGAAATTCGGACGTCCGTCTGCTGAAGTGTCGCCGTGCGCTGCGTTGCGGCGAGAGCACAACATCCCCGCGCGTTGTGCCTGAGGGATCTGGAACAAATGCGACTTTTAACTGCCGAAGGACGAGACGAATGAAACGACTGCTGTTGGCGCTCGTGTGTCTGACACTGTTCGCGGTCAGCGATGCTCTGGCTGCGGACAAGCTGAAGCTGCTGATCATTGACGGCCAGAACAATCACAACTGGAGGGCGACAACGCCGATCCTGAAGGATTTTCTGACCGGATCAGGGCGCTATGAAGTGGAAGTGGCGACTACTCCGCCCAACAAGTCGCCCGCAGGTGACTGGGAGAAGTTCAATCCCGAGTTCACCAAGTTCAACGTGGTGCTGAGCAACTACAACGGCGAAATGTGGCCGGAAGGCGTACGCAAGAACTTCGAGCAATACGTCGCCAATGGTGGCGGCGTGGTCATCGTGCACGCGGCCAATAACGCCTTCACCGAATGGCCTGAGTTCAACCGCATGATCGGGCTCGGCTGGCGGGGGGCGAACTTTGGCGATCGCGTGACGTTCTCAGCAGAAGGCAAAGTGGTTCGCGCGCCGAAGAACGAGGGACCAGGCGCAGGCCACGGTTCGCAGCATGACTTTTCGGTGGTAACTCGTGATCGCGAGCATCCCGTGATGAAAGGTCTGCCTGCCGAATGGATGCACGTGAAGGATGAGCTCTATCACGGTCAACGCGGCCCCGCGCTCGACATGCACATTCTGGCCACCGCTTACTCGGACAAGAAGACGGGCGGCACCGACGCTCACGAGCCGATGGTCTGGTGGATTCCCTATTCGAAGGGCAAGGTCTTCACGACCGTGATGGGACACGCCGAGGTATCGATGAAGTGCATCGGCTTCCAGTCGATCGTCGCTCGCGGTGCCGAGTGGGTGGCCACCGACAAAGTCACGCTGCCCGTCCCTGAGAAGTTCCCAACCGCAACCGCGACCAGCATCGCGGAGTGAGGGATTAAGGATTAGCTATAGGACGAGTCGGGAGATTCGTCCCACTTGTTTCAGCTCTTCGTTACGAAGTCTCGACGCGGAGGCTCACCTGAGATCTCCGCGTTCTCTGCGGCCTCAGCATTTCAAATCTCTTCTCTGTTAAAGCGGAGCCCGGCGATCAGATACGCGAGCGTCGCAAGAGGACCGACAGGCCGAACGTTTCTTCGAACAACGTGACGGTCTGTTTGAGGGCGACCTGTTCCAGCGAGAGGTCTTCGACGCCGGGAATCGAGATGATGAGCCGCTCGCCCTGAATGGAGCAGGCGAACTCTTTGATGCGCTGGCTATAGGAACGGTCGAGGGCATCTGCGATGCGCAGCATTCCCGCCAGCTTGGCGACGAGGACTCGATCCTCGCGATCCAGCGACGTGTAGCCCGGATGCGTCGGCTTGGGAGAAGCTCGCCGATGATAGCGGGCGACATGCGCCACCAATGCGAGGTCACGACGGCTCAACCCGAACAACTCACTGTTCTGGATGAGGTACATCGAGTGCTTGTGGTAGCTCGACACGCCGATGTACATGCCGATTTCATGCAAGAGCGCCGCGATTTTCAGCAACACGCTGAATCGCGGATCGAGCCGATGTACTGGCTGCAGGGCGACGAACAGCATGCGGCTCAAGTGGGCGACATGTCGCGCGTGCGATTCATCGAAGGAATACTTGCGGCCCAGTTCAATCGCCGAGTTCAGGGCCTGATCGACAAAGTCATCCGTCCACGCTCCGCTGTGAGCCATGTCCTGCAGCAGGCCGTCGCGCAGGTTCACGTCGGAAACCCGGATGTGCTCAACCTGCATCTTGCGCGCGAACTTCAGCAGCGTCAGCAATGCAGGTCCGAGCGTTTCAGCGTCCGAGAACGTCAGGTGGTACTCGTGCATCAGTTCGTCGTCGCTTAGCGGGAACATCGCGTTCACGAAACTGCCGAAGGTATCCAGATCAATCTTGGCGAGTGATTCTTCGATGTGATCTTTTACGAGTTCATGAGCGGCGAACCGGAAGTCGCCACCCAGCGCGATGATCTCGGGCACGACGGGCTTCTCATCATCGATCTGCTGCATCACTTGAGAGATGAAGCGGTCGATGTGGTTCTCCATGATCTCGCGCTCTTTGTCGCGCGGTGTCCGCAGGGCTTCGAGCGTCTGTCGCAATCGCAGCGAACCCAGATTGTACGTGTGTGAGAACACCACCTGGCCGCGATCAACCACCAGCACTTCCGTGCTGCCCGCACCGACTTCGACCACAATGCTGCGAGCGGACGCCAGATCCGGGTGTTGCTTCAAGGTCGGTTGAATACCCAGGTACGTGATGCGGCTGACTTCGGATTCGTCCAGCGGCTCCACTTGAAACCCGGTTGCGATGTAGACGCGGTCAATGAAGGCCAGCTTGTTGGATGCCTCGCGCACCGCACTTGTCGCGACGCACCGCAGTTGATCGGGGCGACTGATGCCGTAGGCGTTCAACAACTCGCGATACCGCTCCAGAACGCGGACGCTGTCTTCGATGGTCTGCCGCGTGATCTCGCCGCGCGTGAAGGTGTCTTTGCCCAGCGAAACCGCCTGAGTCAGCTCTTCCAGCGTGCGAACATTTCCATCTGGCGTAATCTCGCCAATCGCCATGCGGATGGAACTTGTCCCGATGTCGATGACTGCGACCGCTTGCGGCGTTTGTCGAGCAGGTTGAACGAGCGTCGTGCCAAACAGGCCAACTTCAGCAGATCGAGTCATGAGGAGTTCCAACGTCAGGTGGCGAAACTCCCGGCAGAATAGCAGGCCAACGGCCCGACGAGGGAATGGCAGTTACGAATTCATAATTCCAAAGGCGGCACTCACCGAGAGCATAGACTCCGCTGTTTCGAGTTCGCGCTGCGTTGTTATGGGGCGACCCTGCAAGAGGACATGCGTCGACTTAAGCCTTGTGTCACCCCGTGTTTACGTGCCAGTATCGTCTCGCATCCAGCCTGTGGCCGATTTAAATTCCCTGTTGGCTTAAGCCGACTTTTGAATCTGGCCCGAAGGATTCCAGGTAACTTCATCCGGACTTCAGCAGTCCGACTAAATCATCCGTCTCCATGCAGAGAAAACCCCTCCCTCGATCCGCAGATGTACTGGGAACGAAGCTGGTGGTGTTACATGCACGTGTGGTTGGTGGAACCGTCGGCGTAAACAAAAGTTTTGGGGCTTTCTAAGATTTCTTGAGATTACTCGTTATTGACTCTGGCAGAGTCGAACTTTGATGCGTTCAAATTTGCTTGAATTTGTCTCGTAAGAAGTTGACTGAGAGCGTCAAGAGTGCTCGCTGTCTCGGTTTATCGTAAGTCGAGCAGCGAAGATGCGGCTGGCGTGGCGACATATCTCGCGACCTCGTGATTCATTTTGAATCAGAGGCTCGTGTTGTTCGTTGTTCGTATAGGGGGACTCGGGCTATGCGACGTCGTGGCTTTACGTTGATCGAACTTCTGGTCGTTATCGCGATTATTGCCGTCTTAGTGGCCCTCCTCTTGCCTGCCGTTCAGCAGGCAAGAGAGTCGGCGAGACGATCTCAATGCAAAGGCAATCTCAAGCAACTGGGGTTGGCACTTCAAAGCTACCATGAAGTTTTCAATACCTTTCCCATGGGCAACTGCGATCACATTCCCGGCGGTGGCTGGGGGCAGTCCTTCTACGTTGCCATACTACCCTACATAGATCAGTTACCTCTTTACGACCAGTGGGGTCATGAGCGGGTCAATTCCGGATACAACGACGTCACTAACGCGACGTTGGTTACCGGAAAACTCATTCCTGTCGTCAAATGTCCGTCGAGTCCGATGTTTATCTACGACTTCACCGGAACTCACAATGGACCAGGTCCAGGTACCTGCGTTGCTCACTATGTCGGCATCTCGGGCTCATGGCCAGACCCGATGGGACGCACGACTGGCACGATCGTGTCCAGTGGTCACGGCAATCAGTCCAATGCAGGCGTTTTGTTCCGCCGTAGTCGAATTCGAGTCGGCGATATTTCTGACGGAGCATCAAATCAGATCATCCTTGGGGAACAATCTGACTGGTGCATTGAGACTGCAACGGGAATGCAGCGAATCGCAATTAATTCCTGGCCACATGGCATGTTCATGGGGGCGCCCGGTGCTTATGGCAGTGGCGAGCGTTCTTTCAACACGACCACGCTACGGCACCCCGTAAACTACAAGCAGGCGGAAGGTGCGCATAATGCCGCATCCAGCACACTAGGTGTGCATGGGAACTCCGGCGTCAACAACCCGATTCAAGGCGCCCACCCAGGAGGCGCACATGTTGTAATGGCAGACGGCGCTGTAAAATTCCTCGCTGAAAACT
>CAYLTY010000071.1:0-35256 GCA_964386705.1 uncultured Planctomycetaceae bacterium | reverse complement strand
CGAGGAATTCGCCATAGCCCAGGTCGTCTCCGACCAGCGCTGTCAGCACCGCGACCTTGCCTTCAGGCACGATGAGCTGGTCAACGACCTGCCCGTCCCATTCATAGGGGTGGTAGAAGTGCCGCCCGGATGGCAGCACCTGCATCTGGATGCCCTTGTGGTCGGCAGTGGGCGCCACTTCCTGATCGTTCGGCAGATCAATGCCGGTTTTGTGGATCAGGATCGCCATCTGGACGGTGCCAACGTCGATGCGGCAACTGGTGTAACCAAACCACGCGGACAGCAGCAGGCCGGTAATACCGACGGCCAGCGACTTCAGTCCTGGCGTGCCGCCTTTGCGAGAGGGTCGGTTTGGAAGGGAACGCTCATCGTTAGACACGATTCAGCTCCGAAGTGAAAACAGGCAGAGCGAGCGCACGAAGAAGGCGTGCGCCAATTTGTCACATCAAACCTACGACGCAGTTCGCAAGATGCCGGTCAGAAGTGACTGACATCTTCGATCAAAGCTGCGGATTGTGCGGGATGTTTGGAATAAGCGACCGGCTGATGCGGGTGAGCCGGTCGCAGGTCTTGGTTTGGCTCGAATTACGGTCCAACTAGAACCAGGCGCGAGCTGGTCCCTTCACCTGCCGCAACTGGCGGCAGTAGAGGATCAGCAGCGCGAGTGGCCCGGCGACCGTGCCGATCAGGCCCCAGATCAACTGGCGGACTTGGGAATAACCTAAGTCCATAGCCCACTTGGCGCACACGATGCCGCTGCCCAGTGCAAACGACACCAACCAGAAGCTGTTCATGTTGAACTCCGAGTCTGCTGGCGGTTCGATTTGACCGCCTGACAGGGAGTTGAACGCAGCACCGCGGTTTTGGATCACAAAAACGCCGATATGACGCGAGACACCGGTTGCGTTAACCATACGGCGCGGCGTTACGCCCCGCCTTCTGCTGTGTTGAGATGGGCGGAGTCTGAATGAGAGTCAGCGCTCGGGCACATTGACGAGAGTTGCAAACGTGGCGAACGGGTCTCTCGTTCACCACGCACCTGGCTGCTACGTGCGGCACTCGGCGGCTTTGCCGAGTTCTCTCGCTTGAGCTGCTGACGTGTCGACACCCAGGCGAATCGTGACTTCCCAGCGGCCGTCGGCGGGGGTGATGAATTCCCAGTGCGGAACGACACAGCAGGCCTGATGCACGGTTTCAAAACCGCCTTCAGACTGGCTGACGGTCTCGATGGGGAAGGTCCACAACCGAGCCTGCTTCGTCAGATCCAATGACACGTCAATGCCCAGCCACTCGTCGACCAGGCCGACTCGATCACAGGCATCGAGCGACAGGACCGAGTCCAACTGGCCGAGCCGTTGTCCTGATGCGTCGTAGTAGTAACGGTCGGATGCACCACCCGGCAGGCCGGAGAAGTTGAACTCAACGCCGAAATGCACCGGCAGTCCCGGTGGCAGTTCTTCGAGTTGATACCGAATTTCCAACTCGCCACCACGAGCAGTCGTCAGAGCGATCGTCTTCTGAACCTGCACGTTGTAGGAAGCCAGCTTGCCTTTGCGCGCCAGGCAGACTTCGACCGCCTCGCGCGAGCGACGCAGCAGCGAGTGATACACACCGGAGTGGAAATCGCCCACGAAGCCGTTGCCGCTGCGGAATTCTTCGAGGCTCAAGCCGGGTTGCAGGAAGTGATCAACCAGCGCCTTGCGCGGATAGGTGTCGTAGACAATCTTCTTGTCGAGATCGGCCTGCTTGCACTTAATCTCGCCTTGAATGCTGGCCGCGTTCAAACCGTCAGTGGTGCCCTTGGCCGCGTTGATAATCGCTTCGTGATAGATCTCAGGGCGGCGATTCAACGTACCCAGCAGGTTCTGTTTGATCCCGCGAACGTCGAAGCCGTACAGGTGCCCGCCCCGACTCGGCGACAGCAGCGCGACCAACCGGTCACTCGCCAGCCGCACTTCCTTGCGGGCGTCGAGGTCGAAGTCGTCACAATCCAGTCGCACCCAGCGCGGTGTCTGCGTCACCGTTCCGCGTTGAGCGGGCGGCAGCGACAGTTGATACGCGACGTTTTCCAGAATGGTGTCAGCCGCAATCAGGTGGGCATAAACAGCGTGTCGGAGGTGAGGCAAATAGAGGCCACCAAACGCTCCGTGCCAGTACGAGCAATTGCACTGTCCACGATAGAGCTCGGTACGAGCTTCCGTGAGCTGCACCGCGAATTCGCGGTCGGCGTCCGCCTGCGAGAGTTCTTCCAGACGCTGACTGACCTGCAGCATCCGGGAATACATTTCGTTGGCTTCGGAGTACTTCGTGCGGAAGTTGCGCCACAGGCCGCCGCGCAAGAACTCTTTGAGCTGCATCCAGTCGGCGTCTTCCTTTTCCTTCTTCTGACGCAGGCTGAGATAGGTCTTCTGCCGAGCCGTTGGCAGCACCCATTCGGTCATCTCGCGATAACTGCTGTCCGGCATGTAGATACGACCGGCGGGCAAGACGTTCTCAACGCACTCGGCCAGCGTCGAGGTCTTCAGCCACGACTGGTTCTCGGTCAGCATGCGGAGGAAGGTACGCAACCAGCCGCGATCGAAGACCGCTTCTTTCGTGCCCGGCCAAGTGCCGAATTTCTCGCCATCGTCGCCAAAGGTCATGACCGCGTTAGGAGTCTTCGCGTAGACGCCGCGCAGGAACTCGAACGACTTCTCGGGTTCGGCGAACGGAATGTAGTAGCGCAGGGGTTCGGCAACCGGGAAGACTTTCAGCAGGCGGCCTTCGTCCTCGGTGAGGAAGAACGACGTGAGTTCCTCGTCCGTCAGACCGGCGCAGCGGAAGTGGTAGTCGTCCAGGACCGTGTATTCGATGCCGGCGTCAACAATGTCCTTCGTAAAGGACTGCTCCCAAACGCGTTCTGGCACCCACATGCCTTTAACGGGAGCCCCGAACAGGCCCTCCAGATACTTCGAATACATCCGCATCTGGCCAACGCGGTCGCGCTGCGGGATGCTGGCGAGAATGGGTTCGTAGAAGGGCCCGCCGATGACTTCCACCTGGCCGCGTTCGGCGAGGCTGCGGATCTGGTCGATGTATTCCGGATGCCGCTCGACCAGCCATTCCAGCAGGCTACCCGAGTTGTGCAGCGTGATGGCTACATCTGGAAATTCCTGCAGCAGATCAAGCAGCGGGCGGTAGCTGTCGCGGTAAGCCTGCTCAAAAACGCCGTCGAAATTGCCGATCGGCTGGTGATTGTGAATAACCAGAGCCAGTCGCAGTTGAACCACGGAGCACTCCATCCTAGCAATTAGATTTTCGCCCGCGTGAACGCGTCCTGAATGATCTCAGCGCGGACTTCGTGCGCAGTATGCGCAACTCCCATCACATCGTCAGGCTCAAGCTCGGCACTTTTGTCGGAATTGGCACAGACGGGCCTGGTTCGGCGCTTTAGTTTTCCCAGAAACAAAATGGCTCAAGGAACGCGCCTTCCGCAGAGTCGGCGAGACGCCCGCCGCTCCAGTCTTTTTATTCTGTGTAAATTCGCGCGATTCGCCGGTAAACGGCTTCAGTGCGACGGGGAACCGCCGGTCTGAGCCTGTGCATCGGTCTTAGGCGCCTTCAAGGCCAGCACCAGTCCGGCTCCGAGCAGCATCAGGGCAGCACCGACCCAGTAAGGTAGAGCGATGTCGGAACTGTAGAAGAGTTTGGTACCTGCGATCGGACCCAGAATTCGAGCCAGCGCGGACATGCTCTGACCGACTCCCAACACCTCGCCCTGCCGCTCGGGCGGGGTTCGCAGGGAGAGAATCGACTGCAAGGACGGATTCAAAGCTGAGAAACCCAGCACGACGATCGGCAGAAACGCGATCAGTTCACCAAGTGAGCGGTGCTTCGCGGCCAGTCCGATGAGCGCCAACCCGGCAACCATCACGATCGCTCCACCGAGAGCCAGCGCCTGAGGTTTCATGCGCGTTGCCAGCCGCCGCACGATGCCGCCTTGCGCGATTGACAGTACGAACCCGACGTAGGCAAAGATAAAGAAGTTTGTCCGGTCGCTGAGGCCTTCTTCCAGCTTCTCCGCAGCTTCGCTCAGTCCCAGCTTGCCCGTGAGCAAAGACAACGTGCTCTCAAATTGCGCGAAAGCCACGGTCGTCAGGAAGATCGTGATGAGCGCCAGACCGACGCCCGGCAGGCTCATCGCGGCCGCAATGCGACTCAGGCCACCGTGAGCGGACGGTGCGGATTTCCCAGGCGTCAACGATTCAGGCAACCGCGCCACCGCGAACAAAAACGCCAATGCCGACAATGCGGATGCCACATAGCCAGCCATTGGGCTCGGCGCACCGCCCGGAGTTGATGACACACACGCGGCACCGATCAGCGGTCCGAAAGTGAACCCGATACCGAAGGCCGCGCCGATCAACGCCATGCCTTTGGTGCGTTCGCCAACCCCGGTGATATCGGCAATGTAGGCCTGAGCCGTTGAGATTGTGGCGCCCGCGATGCCCGCTCCGATGCGCGTCAAGAATAACCATGTGAGCACGTCCAGCCCCAGCCATGTCTGCGTGCCAATGGCAGTCACGTAGCCAAACATCCCATAGAACACCGTCGAGCCAGCCAGGCCGAGCAGCAGCACGGGACGTCGTCCGATGCGATCGGAGACTCGACCCCAGATGGGCGCGAACACGAACTGCATCGCCGAGAACGACGCCATCAACAGGCCGATCGTCAGACCTTCGGCGTTGAATGCCTTTGCATATCGCGGCAACAGCGGCAGCACGATGCCGAAGCCCAGCAGATCAATGAAGACCGTCACAAAGATGATGAACAGCGGAGCTTTTTTGCTGCGGGGGGCTGCTGCCGGGGCGTCGCTCGTCACAGGGGAATCTCGTTTCGATGAGGGTCTAACGCGGTCTTCTCAAGAGCACTAATAACGGACACTTACCGCTTTACAAACCACCAGGCGAGCGCGGCCAGCACAGGGAAACCGACAAACATGATCAACGCGGTGATCACGGTCGAACGTTCGTTGTCGGGCCACCGAGCCATACGCAGTCCTGCAACAAAATCACCCCAGCCGCAAGAACTGGGGTGAGAAGTTAAACATCAATATCAAACACGTCGCTCCCTCGCCCCGGTAACGGGGAGAGGGGCCGGTGGTGAGGGGCTACTTCGATAGGCTCCTCATCCATCATCAGAGCCGGACAAGCTTGTCCGACCTACAATACTACTAGGCCTTCAAGTCAGCTTCCGGAGTCGCCGGATTGGTTGGATCGAACCACTCAGGCTTGAACTCGACTCGGCGGTGCTGGCCCATCGCGATGTTGGAGGTCAACGCCATGATTGCGTCGGCCATCGCCACGGTGCCGTTACAGCGCAAGCCACCTTCCTTCGCAGGCAGGTCGATGTTGTTCTTGATGCAATAGGCGAAGTGTTCCATCTCTTCGGTATAACCACGGCTGACCTTCGAGTTCACACCCGTTGCCACGGCCGCATTCGCCGACGGAGCCAGGCTCGGGCTGGCATCCAGCACCGGCGAACCGCTGTCGTCGTTGATGACGTGCAGACGCTGCTCGGGGCCACCGCCACCGGTGGTGGGGCTCGACTCTTTGAACAGCAGTGCTTCCTGCTCTTCGATCATCATCAGCGTACCGCGGCTGCCGAAGACGACTTCGCCATACGGCTCAAAGCGGTTCGTGTTAATCGATGAGTACGTGACGATCACGATGTCTTCCGGTGAAGCCACCACGGCCTTGCCATCACGCATCACGATTTCCCCCTTGTCGTCGCGCTCGTAGTAGTGCGCGCCGGGGAATTCGAACGTCGTGTAAACGTGATCGAAGATCTGACGGTCGTCTTCCTGCTTGTCAGGTGAACCAACGCCCTTCACGCCGTAGAAGTTCTTTCCGCCGTAACCACTGACGGCCAGCGGCTTCACCTTGCCCAGGAAGATGCTGGACGCATCCAACTGGTGGCTGCCGAGTTCTGCCATCAGACCGCCGCCGGTTTCGTTGTAGAGCCGCCAATCGACCAGCTGTCGCAGGTCTTTGTAGCCCCACTGGGTGAGATCGGACTTGTCGAGTTCCTGCAGATCGACCTGCGGGGTCTTCTTGGGATACTTACGCCAGCTATCGCTGCCGGGGAAGCTGTTGTTGCGGTGCCACTGAGCACGGATGAACTTGATGTCGCCCAGCAAGCCCTTGCGGATCATGTCGTTCGAGTTGTCATACAGCACGCTGTAGTGACGTTGATGTCCGACGGCCAGCAGCTTGCCGGTTTCCTTCTGGACCTTGATCATCTCCTTGCACTGTTCGATGGTCTTGGCCATCAGCTTTTCGCAGAGCACGTGCTTGCCGGCCTTCAGAGCTTCAATCGTCAACGCCGCGTGCTGGTTGAGCGGCACCGCAATCACGACGGCTTCGATGTCCTTGTCGGCGAGCAGTTCCTTATGGTTCTTGTACTTCTTGATCTTCTTGCACTTGGCCGGACCAAGCTTCTGGAACAGCCCCACGCGGTGTTCGTTGCCGTCACCAATGAACGCTCGTTCGAGGTTTGACGGACGCAAGTCCGCGACCGCGACGATGTCCATGTACGCTGGCGGATGCTGCGTCAGTAGCACGCTGCCTTCGTCGCCGCAGCCGATCCAGCCCACACGAATCGGTTCGCCCTTCAGCTTGTCGTAGCCGAAGTAGGCCGCACCGAGTCCGGTGGCTCCAGCCGCGATCCCCTGAATGAACGAGCGACGGTTGATGCCGGTTACTTCGTTGAAGTTGTCTTTACCGATCTGCTTCTGCTCGGGAGCAAGATTGATAGGCATGTTTAGTCTCCTATGAGTGTGGGCCTGGGTGGCCGCGAGTATGCGAAGAGAATTGTGTGGCCAGAGGCGTTGGTAAGACGGCTCTGGCGGCTGTTGTTTGCGTCTGCGTTACTTGGCGGGTGCCGGTGCAGGAGTCGGTGCTGACACGGGAGCAGGATTGCAGGCGGTCGTTGAGCAGGTGCCGGCCTCGCAGCTCTGGCGACGGCAGCACAGGCGGGTCAACAACCCATCCAGTCCGAACCACTGACCCGTTGGCAAAGCTGCGATGGCCAGCAGCGCCAAGACTTCGATCAGGTTCTTGTTGATGATGAAACTGTGTTCGGGGCCAGGTGCTTCAGGCACGCCCGGCCACGGTGGCATCGCGAGGTAAAACATCAGCAACATTCCGGCGCCGGCCACGGCCGCGGGCCGAGTCAGCAATCCGGCGATCAACAGGCCGCCGAGAATCGTCAGCCCGGCGATCGTCTGCAGGTTGATCCAGTCAATCTTTTCCTTGGGCAATGTCGGGGGGCCCATGCTGAGCTGCTCAGAGTTCAACAGCTTGTCGCGAGCATCCGTCTTCAGTTCCTTGTCCATCGCCTTGATAGGACCGGTGACCTTGGCTCGCAGCGCCTGCAGTTCGCCCCACTGACGTTCCAGGTGCTTGTAGTTGAAGTCCACCTTCGCGGCGTCCAGATTGGCTTCATAGCGAGCCACATCGAGCTTGTACTTCTCGATATCGCCGAGTCGGTGATAGTCGATGGTGTCCTTGTACTGTTCTTGAATCAGGCCAGCACGATCCGGGTCGCCGATCAGCGAAGCCCGCAGTTTTTCCTTGTAGCTCAGCTTGGACGCCGCCTTGTGCAGGTCCGTGACGGCCTTGCGATAGGCCTTGGACGCATCGTCATCGCCGGGAGCGAGCTTCAGCAGTTGTTCGCGTTCGGCATACAGCATGTGAGTGTCGCCTGAGCAAACCAGACGACCGGCCTTCGCATCAAATCGCACGATTTTGGACAGCGACTTCGGAATCGTGACGCCCTCGGGCAGTTGCTTCAGGCCGACCTTGAATTCCTTGGGGCCGTTGATCATGTCGTTCAACCGGGCCTGCTGCTTTTCGTCCAGCCCGTAGTGGTCAACAAAGGCCTGCTGCCACACGTCCCACTTGGCGGCGACCTTGTCGGCATCGAGCCAGTTGTAGTCGTTCGGATCGCCCGTCATGTCGCGGAAGGTATCACGGAGCGGTCCCGCTGAATTCTTCAAATAGCCTTCTGCGGTCCACGGCGTGGGCGTCGAGAGCGAGTTGATCTTCCACAGGCCCTCGTACAGAAACTGCCAGCCGATGGCTAAGCGCAGCGCTACGATTAGCACCATTCCCGCGACGGGAAAGCAATATTTGCTGCTACTCACGCAATGAATCTCCAGGGTGGGAGGATGAGGATTCGGGAGGCGGGATGATCCATCGGTCCATCGTCAGCAAGTGTCCTGACTTGCCGTCGTCGGCCACGAGTCAGTTGACTCGTGCGACGTCCGTGAAGAACAGATCCGCATCCGGGATGCCGCAATTCACAGGTTCCAAAGTCCGTCCGGATCGAGGCAGAGGGATCAGGAGTGCCTGAATCTCCGGTCGATTCTGGCAAAAGCTTCGGGCGTTTTCGAGTCCCATCACAAAAAACGCCGTCGACAACGCATCTGCCTCGGCTGCGGTGGGAGCAATGACCGTTGCCGCCAGCAATTTGTCCGCCGGCCAGCCGCTGCGAGGATCCAGAATATGACCGAAACGCTGCCCCTGGTAACGGAAAAACTGGACTGAATTGCCACTTGTGCCCATCGCGGCGTTTCTCAATACGAGCGTCCCCAGCCGCTCCTCGGGAAAGATCGGGTTGCGAATTCCGACCGGCCAGCCGCCGAGCCCGTTGTGATCGCCTCGAGCCAGCACGCTGCTGTGTCCACCATGCAGCAGCCAGTTCTGGATGTTGTGTTCGTTGAGGACTTCGGCTGCACGGTCCAACGCGTAACCCTTGCCGATGGCGTTGAGCTGCAGCTCAATCTCTGGCTTCTCGAACGAGACCTCGTACGTCGCAGCATCCAGCGACACGAATTCGATCCCGGTCTGCTGCCGGGCGACGTCGATTTCATCCTGCGTGGGAATGCGGTTCTCTGTCCGGCAATGTTTCCACAGGCGGACGAGCGGCATCGACGTCGGGTCATACGCTCCGCTTGTTTCGAGGGCGATCGCCTTGGCTCGGACGAGCAAATCGAACAGTCGCTCTTCAACTTTGACGGAGTGATCGGCCGCTTGTCGGTTGATCGTGAGCAGTTCGCTGTGCTCGCGATACACCGTCATCTGTGATTCGAGCTCATGGATCAGGCTGAGTGCATCTGATGCGTGCCAAGTCTCGACGGCCCGATCCGGCCCGTCGTTCAGGATCACATGAAAGTCGCAGGCCATCGCCTTAGTGCCGAGTCGTACCGTCGGCCCGGATGTCGGCGGCGTGCGCGGCGCGTCCAACCCTTCCAGCAGAGCGTCACCCGCTGCTCCCGCCACGTGCTTAATCTCCCCGCCGAGACTGCGTCCCGTCAGAAAGTCACGGCGGTTGCTGGCGGGATCGGCCATGGCGAAGTTCGATTATGAGAAGCGAGTAAATGACAAGCCGCTGGTGGACGTTCTAACTCAGTGAACTCTTCGCGGCTCCGCGCCTTCGCGTGAGAACTCACAAGGGTGACTCGCCGCAATCGCAACGATTCAGAACCCACACAACGTTGCGACGGCGAAGATTCTCACGCGAAGGCGCTAACTCGCGGAGGATTCAGAATAACACAGAATGCTCGGACGAGGGCATCCAAGCTACGGCTTTAAGGTCGCACGTCTCGCTCCCACATTGCTGCGACTTCGACACCCATTTGACGATGCACATACACCCGCTTCCAGCCCGCCGCTGCGAGTTCATCCTCGGTCGGCAGGTCCGCTTTGCGAGCGAACGAGATCAGATACTTCGTTTGCTTGTCCGGCCAGTCCATCGCGACAAGTCGCAGTTGATGTTCCTTAAACGCCGGCACCTGCTTCATTAGTTCCGGCAAATAGAACTGATGCATGATCGGAACCACGGCAACGTCCGTATTAGAAGGCACGCGCCGAGCCACTTCCTCATCAAAAGACCGTGAGAGCGAATCTCCCCAGTACGAAACTTCAAAACCCAGCTTCTCGGCTCCGTAGAGCCCGCCAGTCAAACCGTTGTAATAACTCAGCCAGTAAGGCGAGTACGCGACAACTCCGACGCTCTGGCAAATGAGCAGCGCGGCGAGCACGGCATTCGGTCGCCGGTTCTTACGAGCGAGCAGCTCGCCGAGGGATTCGAAACCGATGCCCGTCAGCACGGCCCACAACGGGAAGCAGATCAGGAACAGCCGCACGCCGTCGTAGACCGCAACGGACGTGCTGAAGAGCAACAGCGGTGCGATCAACCCGCCGACGATCAGGCTGATACGCGGCGAGCGAACAACGTCGCGACGCACTTGGAACAATCCCCACCCGCCCATCGCCAGCAATCCGATCGGCATCGTGACGACGAACATGACCCACGGGTAATGCCACGGAACTTCCCGGTCCACGAACTTCTGACCGAGGTACCAGCAATGCAGCTCAACCCGGTTCGTCGAGCGTCCAAAATACTCCCACAGTCGTTGCGGCAGATCCGACCACAGCCACGGCCAACTCACGCAAAACACCACCGCCCCGACCAGCAACCAGATGGCGACCGGCTTGATGGCCGCCCCTCGCCAATGAAAGACAGCCCAGGCTATCACGAGTGGCGGCAACAACACGGCTTGAATCTTGGTCAGCAGCAGCAGCCCGAACAAAACTCCGGTCCAGGTGGCAGCCCGACCGGAAGGTCTCTCGCCCGCCGACCAGAAATGAGCCACCGAGAAAATCGCTGCGGACCAAGTCAGGTTCAATACCGTTTCGAGTGACGCCAGGTGAGCGTCCCCGAAAACTCGCGGCATCAGGACGAGTGCGACCGAAGCGATCCAGCCGCAGCGTCGCCCCCAGTTCGTCCCGGCAAACCAGCCGGTCAGCCAGACGGTGATCGCAAATGCGGCCGCCGATCCAATTCGCGCACAGACGGTCAGAGTGGTCAGCATCCCCGGTTGCTGGGGGATCTCTCCGGACACCCACGACTGCGTGAGAGAATGAAAGATGCCCAGCCAAAGTCGCCCGAACGGCGGATGGTCGGCGTTGTAGACCGAAAAGCCCTCCATCACCGACGCCGGATCGAGCAGGCTGATGCCCAAGCTGCGAACCAGTTCGACGAGGTACGCTCCCATCACCACGTTGAACGACTCATCCAGTGTGATGCCCGGCCCTTCGGCACTCAGAAGGAGCCAGTTCGCCGGATCGATCGTCAGGACCACGGCCACGAAGCTCAGCAACGCAACAACGGCAGGTCCGAGCCAAGCTGACTCGCCCCATCGCTGCATCAATTGCCGAACCTGAGCCATGTGCGAAGTACCGATCAGCCGCGGAAGTTGCAGAGGTCGAAGCCGCTTTCGATCCTTCTCCCCCTTCACAAGGGGGAGAAGGTGGCCGTCAGGCCGGATGAGGGGGACCAAGGCCAGCGTCACCCCTCGTGAATGCAGGTTGGCGAGCCTCTCGAACGCAGTCAATTCGCCGCGCGGCAGGCGTCTGCAGATGAGTCAATTTCGCGCCCAGAATCCCTGCCAAGCTGACAGAACGATTGGTCGGCGACCGAGTTTTTGCCGCTTTTGGCAGCCAGTCGTTCTTGGCGGATATCCATAAATCCCTGCTTAACAATCACTTCCGACGCGGCGCCATTCTTGGCACACAGTTCGCTTGATGCGTGAGCGCCCGGAGATGCCGGTGCTGATGCAATCTCATCTGCGTGTCGTCCCTTGTCGTCTGGGGCGGACCGCTGACGAACTTCAACGTGCAAGACCCAGGAGACCCCGCATGGCCAAGAAGACCGCGCCCGTGACCTCGAAGTTGATTCCGCTCGGCGATCGAGTCGTTCTGCAGCGTGACGCTGCTGAAGAAACCACCGCTGGCGGCATCGTGCTGCCCGATTCCGCGAAGAATAAGCCACAACGCGGCACGGTCATTTCGGTCGGCGAAGGCTACGTTCGTCGCGACGGCAAGAAGGTTCCGCTGACGGTCAAGGCTGGCGACGCAGTTCTCTTCAGTTCTTACGCTGGCGAAGAAATCCGCGTGGGCGAAGACGACTACCTGCTGCTCCGCGAGAGCGACATTCTGGCGACGTTCTAATTCACGAGGGATCGGTTGGTCCCTCTTGCTTGTGGCGGGTCGCTGACTCGCGAAATCCTGTGCGACTCCGCTGCCTGATTACCGCAGCGCATTTCATTCACTCGGAGATTCATCGTCATGGCAAAGATCATTGCCTTCGATCAAGAAGCCCAAGAGGCCATGCGTCGCGGCGTGCAGAAGCTCGCCAAGGCCGTCAAGGCGACCCTCGGCCCACGCGGCCGTAACGTCATTCTGCAGAAGAGCTTCGGTTCGCCTACCGTCACCAAGGACGGTGTGACGGTCGCTCGCGAGATTGAACTCGCCGACAAGTTCGAAGACATGGGTGCCCGTCTCGTTCGCGAAGTTGCCAGCCGCACTTCCGACAATGCTGGTGACGGCACCACCACCGCGACCGTGATGGCCGAAGCGATCTTCATTGAAGGTCTGAAGGCTGTTGTCGCTGGTGTGAACCCGATCGACATGAAGCGTGGTATCGACAAGGCTGTTGAGCAGATCACTGCCAAGCTGGCTGAGATGTCGACGCCCTGCCAGAAGAAGGAACGCGTTGCTCAAGTCGGTACCGTTGCTGCCAACGGCGACGAAGAGATCGGTGCGATTCTTGCCGACGCTATGGAGCAAGTCGGTAAGGATGGCGTGATCACCGTCGAAGACGGCAAGAGCATGAAGACGGAACTCGAGAAGAAGGAAGGCATGCAGTTCGACCGCGGTTACCTGTCGCCTTACTTCGTGACCGATCCAGCTTCGATGGAAGCCGTCTACGAAGACTGCTACGTCCTGATTCACGAAAAGAAGCTCAGCAACGTCAAGGACCTGGTTCCAGTTCTGGAGAAGGTCGTTCAAGCTGGCAAGCCGCTGCTGATCATCGCTGAAGACGTCGATGGTGACGCACTCGCCGCTCTGGTCATCAACAAGCTGCGTGGCACGTTCAAGTGCGTCGCAGTGAAGGCTCCTGGCTACGGCGATCGTCGCAAGGCGATGCTGCAAGACGTCGCGATTATGTGCGGCGGCCAGGCGATCTTCGAAGACCTCGGCATCAAGCTGGAAAATGTTCAGCTCAGCGACCTCGGCCGAGTCAAGAAGGCGATTATCGACAAAGATAATACCACTCTGATCGAAGGCTACGGCAAGACGTCAGACCTGAAGGCCCGCATCGAGCAGATCCGCAAGGAACTCGAAGCGTCCAGCAGCGACTACGACAAAGAGAAGCTCAACGAACGCGTTGCGAAGCTCTCCGGCGGTGTTGCTCAAGTCAACGTCGGTGGCGCGACCGAGTCGGAAATGAAAGAGAAGAAGGCCCGCGTGGAAGACGCCTTGCACGCGACTCGCGCAGCCGTTTCCGAAGGCATTCTGCCCGGTGGTGGCGTCGCTTTGCTGCGAGCTTCCGCTGGTCTGAAGGTCAAAGGCCTGAAGCACGACGAAGAAGTTGGTTTCAACATCATCGTGCGTGCTTGTCGTGCCCCGATCACTCAAATCGCGAACAACGCCGGTGCCGATGGCGCGGTGATTTGCGAGAAGGTGCTCGAGCAAGAAGGCAACAAGGGCTACAACGCCGCGACCGGCAAGTTCGAAGATCTGGTGAAGACCGGTATCATCGACCCGACCAAGGTGACTCGCACCGCTCTGCAGAACGCCGCGAGCGTCGCGGTCCTGCTGCTGACCAGCGACGCTCTAATCGCCGAGAAGCCCAAGGACGACAAGAAGGGTCACAGCCACGACGAAGACGTCTACTAACCTGTGGTCGGCACTCTCCGTGTGCCGACATGCCCGCACGCAGAGAGTGCGGGTACGACGCCTTCGCCAGAGAACGGCGATTGCTGTAGATAGACCGACTTAGATAAGCCCTCAGCCCCGCGACACCAGTTGTCGCGGGGCTGATTTATTTTATGGGTGTAGGACGGACATCCTGTCCGTCCTGCATTCAGAGTAACACTCGTTGTGGCTACGCCACGCCGGTAGCCCGAATACGGGCAACCGGTGCCGCCCTGCGTTCCTAGTCTTCACCTCATTGCTACATACTCGCAATGAGGATGTACATTGCATGGGACACGTGCTGGGTGGTCCAGTCCCTCTTGTCCCTCCGCGACCTCAAACGACGTAGGCTTGACTTACAATTATCTCGAAAACCTTAAACCGCACATGGGCTAATTGATGTCCAACACGAGACCTGACGAAGAACCAGCAGGAACTGATCCGAGACTCGAATATGCCCTTAAAGTGGGGGGCGAGATCGAAAGAAACTGCTTACCTCAAATTCACGATTCCACAGTAGTCATCGTGGGTGCTCAACGTGGAAAGATCATTCATGATCGGACAGGGGTACTATACCGCATCCACGACGAGCACTTCATTCTTACAGCCGCACATGACCTCAGCGTTTGGCTCAAGCACGGCATTCCGTTAGGCGTTTGGGTCAACCGACCCGATGTCCCTCCAATTTCAGTCCTTGACGCTGTGTTCTACTGCACGTCCGAGAGCCGCGAAGATGTGGCGGCTATTCATCTGCCTTCGTCTGTTGCGGCTGAGGTTTCGAAGTACAAGTCGTTTGTGTCTCACGATCAGATTGAGTTGTCCAACGATATCAACGGGCCAATGGTGTTTTTCGGCTATCCATTGACGTGGGCAGCGGACCATGTTTCTGAAGACCGACTTGAATCCCAAGCTCTGTCGCTTCTAACCGTCCCCTACGAGGGAACAACCAAGCCGGGAGGCATCTTCGACCCAGATCTTCACTCGCTCTTACAATGTGACAGAATCGCCATCAACAACAGCACACGTCAGCATGGTGACTTGCCGCATCCCAAGGGAATGAGCGGCTGCGGGATATGGCAGGTGGCTGATTTTGATCGTGAGACGGGGGAGGTCATCTCTAGGTCCAAAGGCAACGCGTCATTGGTTGCAATCGAGCACCACTATGACGCCGAACGCGGCTATGTAATCACAACGAAGATTGGTCATGTGCTGAACGTCATTTACCAAAACTTCCCCGACCTCAAAGGACCGATGAACCTCATTTATCCGCCCACCTCGAAGCGGGGATGATATGCAGTGCATCGTGGCGTATGCAGCAAGAATCAATCTGGATCCACATTCGCGGGCTGCGCAGCAGTAAGAGGAATCTGCCGAGTTACCGATCTCTCATAACCGCGCTGCTGTTCCTCATCACTACATACTTGCAACGGGGATGCGCATTGCTTCAAACCTGCGTCGGGTAATCGATCGCCTCTTGTCGCGGAGCAACCACTGTCACCGTGAGCCGACCGGGGTTCATGTGTAGTACATGTAGGTCCCGACGCCCATGCCGGCCAAGTAACCTGTGACGAGAAGAACGCGATGCATCGCGGCATCTTCTGCCGACTTGCGAAAGAAGAGCACCGCCAGCAGTGCCGTGATGGCATTCGGGATGGCGGTCATCATCGCCATTTCCCCGACGTTGGTCCCTCTTCCTTGCAGCACTTGCAAGAGGAGCGTCGCGAGCGTGCCGCCCGCTGCCAGATAGATGAGCCCCAGTACCTTCATAGGAACGCCAATCGAATTATCACGAGAAACAAGGGGGGGGAATTGCTGCTTGAGCGTTTCGCAGGCTAGCTGCCGGCCGCCTGTTCAGTCTACGACAGTTTCGAAAGCCGCTTGAAAGTGAATCCCCCGTAGTGCTCCCGCTGGGGGCACCGGTTAGCTGTACCTGGCCTACCGGGGTCACCCTGCGAACCGCGCAAAACGAAGATGCGATTCGACGAGGACCACCGTTTGCTATGCTCATCGCCGAGGACGCCCCGGCGTCGAGCAAACGGGTCGAACCTGGTTAAGTTCTTATCGTCATGAAAGGCTGAGGATCATGGCCTACGGTTATTCTTCCAATCGTCGTGGGATTCGACCGCAGTGGATCTTCGCAGTGGTCCTCGTGCTGTTCGGATTATTCCGATTCCTGACCAGTTCGCAGGAGAATCCCGTGACGGGGGAAAAGCAGCATGTCGCCATGTCGGTTCCGCAGGAGATTGCGCTCGGCCTGCATTCGGCTCCGATGATGGCGTCTCAGATGGGAGGCGAAGTCGATCCGAAGTCGTCAGCCGCCCAAGAGGTCCGCAGGATCGGCGAACAGTTAGTTGTCCAAAGCGTCGCTCAAAAAAGTCCGTACAAGTTTCAATTTCATCTGTTGCGCGACCCCGAGACCGTTAACGCCTTCGCCTTACCGGGTGGGCAAGTTTTTATCACAGTCGGGTTGCTCAATCGGTTGCAGAATGAAGCACAATTGGCCGGAGTCCTCGGCCATGAAATCGGGCACGTCATTCATCGACACGGAGCGGAGCACATGGCGAAGGGTGAACTCGGGCAAGCCCTGGTGACAGCCGTTGGGGTGGCTGGCAGTGATGAGCGCGGCTCCGGCTACGGAAACCAGGGGGCCGCCGCGATGGTGAACTCCGTCGTGCAGCTTCGATACGGTCGGCAAGACGAATCAGAATCCGACCAATTCGGCCTGGAAGCGATGATCGCCGCTGGCTTCGATCCCCAACAGATGCTGGGCGTGATGAAAATTCTGTCCGAATCCTCGAAGGGCAATCACCAACCCGAATGGCTCGCATCGCACCCGCATCCCGAGAATCGCGCCGAGCAGATTGAGGCGTGGCTACAGCAGAAATACCCGAACGGAATTCCCGACACCCTGACCGTCGGCCGCAAGTTCAAATCTCGATCACGTGACTGATTCGCGGCTGCGGCATCCCGGTAGCCCGCACACGGGCAACCGGGGGCCACCCAGCGTTTCATTGAACCTTTTGGATGCCGCACACCTTCAATTCGCTGCCTGACCGTCAGACGGCAGTTGTTTGCTTTGCCTTTGCTTCAATGTCCGCCAAGCTGAGACCACTTATTCGCGACGACGATAAGCACCAAAATTCCGCCGATAAGAACGCAGGCCCCCGTACCGTAGAGGCCCCACAAGCTGGCGATGCAGGGGCTGAGGTAGCCGCTGGGGTCGTGGAAGATGTCTATGCTCTGTCCGTCGCGCCATGGCGAAATAGGTCCACCTCCGATTTGCCGTACTGGAAGAGTCGTGCCGATGTTGGAGCGGAAACGCACCTGTTTCCCTTCAGGCGTGGTATAGGAGATGATGGGGTAAAACGTCACGCTGTCGCCCCCAGTTTTGCGCTGCCTCTCAACTGTTGCTACGGTGCCTGAGATGCGGAGCAGATATGGGTGGCGACGAATTGCTCGTATGAGCAACCAGAGCGCTGCGCACACCGCGATGACACCAATGCTTCCAAGTACAGCAAGAATGAGTAGGGTTGCCATAAAGCTGCACTTTTACAGAAATAGAGTACTCAACAGTAGTCGCCGGATGGCCCCGGTTGGCTGTACTAGGCCGACCGGGGTCGCGGTACGACAAGAAACCAGGCTAACAATTTTGCGTGGCTGGGTTAGGAGACCAGCTACAACCCAGGAGAGGCGACCGCAGGCAACTTGAACGTCACTCACACTGAGCACCATTGACGATCGACCTCAACGCCCATCACGGATGCTTGAAGAAACTTGCATAGCTGATGAGGAAGCAGGCTCCGGCGATACCCAAGAAAAGCAGTGCCTGAATCACTCCCATAGTGACTGCAGACGCTTTCCCGGATCCTCCGCAAACGTGGCACGTTTCCTTGCCGATCACTTGCATCCGGTGGACGAGATCCCGTTGTCCGCTTCCGTTGCATGCATGGCATGCGATTACTCCACCGTTGACGAGGTATCTCAACCAGACCAGGAGAGACGTCAGCCCGAGCAGAATCCAGATCACGCCCGCAGTTTCCCACTTGGTCGAAAAGCCCAGAAACTGCGAAATGAACGCGAGCAGGGCTACGATTAACAGCGGGCCCGTCACCGGCAATTGACCAAAGACTATCCGGATGATCGGGGCGGCAATGCAGGCCCCAAGAACGGCGGGGAATGCCGCCAGCAGTATTAGCCCTGTGTTCTGCGCGGGGTGCTGAAGAGTTTCAATGACAGTTTCCCGTCCTTGCGGCGTGGTCAGCATGTTGAGTACCGGGACGAGTCCCCAAATTGCCCCGATGAACAATGCTAAGAGCCAAGGTACCGTTCTCGGGCGGAAGATCCGGCGATAGCGTGAAAACATGACTGACGTCTCCGTGTCGGTGTTGCACTCGTTGGCTTTTGATCAGTTCAATGGCCGTGGCACCATATCGGCAGAACCGCGATGAATAAATCGACGGGCGACCTGATCAGCGAAACGTCGCACAGGCCACAACGGTGGGGCGGTTGTTAGGATGGATATCTTGTCCGTCGCACATACTGAATGACACGCCGCCCGCAGGTCTTCGTTCTCTGCGTGGTCTCATTCGGGAGACCTTCGGTCGGACCGTGTAGCTCGGTCTGGAGACCGGCGACAACGGAAGTGACTGGCCATAACAAGACTACAAAACGCAGATCACTCTTTGATCCACAAGCTGTCCATGACGCGGATCTGTTTGACCATGCGGACCCAGCGGGCGTGCTTCTTCTCTCCAGGAACGATGAGCTGCACTGGACCGGACTGTGCGTCGAGGGGTTGGCCGTCTCGATCATAAGCCAGAATGATGACTCGATCGGTGAAGGCCGCATCGAAGTCCGTCAACGAGAAGACGGCGCGATATTCGTCGCGGGCGTCCACGGCCACAAAGGCTCGTAACCATTCTCCGCGCAAAGTTTCACCTTGAGCTGCTCCGACCTTTTGCAGCAGCGTAGAGACCGCCACTCCAGCCGCTTTTCCCTTCTGGCCTTTGCGATCGACGATATCGACCTCCGTGCGCGGCAACTTGCGCAAGTCTTCGACGGTGAAGGTCTGCGGCGCTCCAGTCGTCCCGCGAATGGTGGCCACATCGCGACGCGCTTCGTCCGCTGCATAAGCGTGGAGCCTGACCACCGCCGTTGGGATTAACAGTGCCACCAGGCAGAACGCGACAACGATCAGGCGGTTTGATGCTGGTTTCATACAAGAGGTTCCCTGTCGTTGTTGTTTGTGGCGTTCCTGCACTCGGTTGCGAAGTGCCTCAAGTGACACGATACTGACATTGTATGGCACGATCGTATCTTTGGCGCGCTGCGGGATGATACGATGGAGGTCGCGTGAGGAACACCGTGTCTTTATCAGCGACCCAGAACGCCAGACCTGAAGCACAGCACCATGAATCGCAAACAGAGTAACAAGGGGCGGCGGTATCGAGGCTTCACTCTGATCGAGCTGCTGGTCGTCATTGCCATCATCGCCGTGCTGGTCGCATTGCTGCTCCCCGCCGTGCAGCAAGCCCGTGAAGCCGCTCGCCGTGGGCAATGCAAGAACCAGTTAAAACAGATCGCACTCGCGGTTCACAACTACGAGGGTACCCATACCTGTTTTCCTCCCGGCCAGATTCGTTTGGGGTTCGCAACGATGCCGCGAGTTCGGGGCTGGTCGATGTTCGTGCAACTCCTGCCGTACTTCGATCAGGAGCCCTTGTACAACACGTGGGATTTTGCAAATCCTCTGACGAATGAAACGAACGGGAACACCGCCGTTATTCTGCCGGTGTTGCTCTGTCCCTCGGCAACGCTTGGTCCGAATCCCTACACAAAACCGAGTGGCGTGCGTTACGCGCTGACGAGCTACGGCGGCAACGGGGGCACGCAATCACATCCGCCGGACCAGACCAAGGGGGACGGGGTTTTCGCTGGCACTGGGCCGGCCATCACCACTCCGCCCACAGTGCAGCATGGCTTGATCCGCATCCGCGACTTGATCGATGGGCCCAGCAACACCTTACTGCTGGGTGAGCGCAGCCATCATGATCCCATCTATGACACGTTTTTCACCAGCGGTAACACGACTAATCCCATGGGTGGTTGGGGACCATCCGGCGGACAGCTCGGCCTGAGCGATCTCACGATGAGCAGCTTCGCTCCGATTAACTATCGAGTTCCCGCCGGTCTCACGACCATGGCCAATTCACCGGAAGAAATCCTGCGCCTCAACTCTTTTGGAAGCCAGCATGTTGGAGGTGCTCACTTCGCCCTCGGTGACGGCAGCTCCCGATTTGTCAGCGAGAATCTCGACCGCAACGTTCTGCGTGCGTTGAGCACCCGCGCCGGGGACGACGTTGTCGGCGAGTTCTGAGGGCAGTCGAGCCTTAAGTTCTCCGGTGTCGCTACAGCAGATGATGGGTACCAGTGCCGTCAGCGGGATGATGTACTTGGGAATCAATCAGCACAGACGCCAGCTAACGATTTCACCGCGAGAGGAGAATGGTGACGTGATCGAAATACAGCAGGGGTTGGGGTAATCTGCTGCGATGTCGGACGTAACTCATGGTCGGACGGCAGTGGAGCGAAAGATGAACGGCACTTTCCGTTGGCTACTGGGGCTATTGTTGTTCGTGATACCGGCCGCAGCTGCGGAACCAGTTCAGCCCAAGGTTGTTCGAGTGGCCGCTGTGATTACGCCGGAGAGCAGCGGATTACTGCGACAACTCCTGGCCGACTTCGAGAAGCAGACTGGGAACTCAGTCGTTGTCGATAGTCGGCAGGACGTGTTTGGACTGGCGCGTGATGGCAAAGCCGATCTGGTGATTGCGCATTACGGCCACGGTGGGACCGAGGATTTCTGCACCGAAGGACTCGGCGGCTGGCCGCGTCCCGTCTTCTCCAATCAGGCTGCCTTGATTGGGCCAGCATCCGATCCGGCGGGAATTGCCGGAAGTCGTGATGCCGTCGAAGCATTTCGTCGAATTGCCCGGAAGAAGGCTCCCTTCGTCGTCAACAATTCAGCCACCGAAAAGTATTTGGCGGATGTGCTCTGGCAAGCTGCGGACAAGCCGGACTATGCGGATTGGTATCGCGACAAGGGGTTGCGGAATCAAGCCGAGACAAAGGATGCCATCCAAGCCGCGATCGGAGAGAAGGGTTACACACTCTGGGGTTTGGTCCCATTCCTGAAATACCAGGAAGAACACCCGGACTGCGGCATGAAAGCCCTTATCACAGAAGATCCATTGTTTCAGCGGCTGATGGTCACGGTTGTGGTTCAGCCTGAGAAGATCAACGGGGTCAATGTTGAAGGTGCCAAGTCGCTGGAGCGGTTCCTGATTGCCCCGGAAACGCAGGCACGAATCCGCGCCTTTCGCGTACCGGGCTTCGATGGTCAGGTCTGGTGGCCCGCCGGTCGAAACAATAGCGGTGCCTTCTTGAGAGCCGGTCAATAGTCATCGAGTGCGGCGTCCTCGTTCCCAAGCTCCACTTGGGAACGGGGCTGCGGAAGCTCTGCTGTCCTGGCCAGTATCTACGACTCTGATAACGCGCGCCGTAGTGGCCGATCTAGGCCGGCCACAACGGTAGTGAGGCGTAGGACGGACAATCCTGTCCGTCACGCTTCGACGGACAGGATTGTCCGTCCTGCATACTTAATGACTACTTCTTGCGCACGAGCTTCATGCCGTTGCACATGTCTTTGGCGGGAGCGCCGTTTTCCCAGCCAATGCCGTCAACTTGCAGGTGATCCGCATCGACGATGGTGAACGTCGCGGCGTGCATGTGCTTGTCCTTCTTCGGATCCAGGTTCGTGCCGCCAGCGAATTCAAAGTTGAGCTTGTTGGTGACCGACTTGCCCGCAGCCTTCAACTTTGGCTGATTCCCGAGCATGCAGTAGTGGGTCAGCACCACGTCCTGGCCATCGACCGTGTAGACCGAAATCATCTCATGCGGTTGGCCGGGGAACAGCGTCTCGTGAATGGCACTGCCGCCCGCCGTCACCTTGATGACCGAGGCCACGGTGTCGGTTGGCTTGCCATCCTTGTCGGCCTCAACCCATGTGCCCGCCAGCTTCTTCAGCTTTTCAAAGGCGGGATTAGTCGGGGCCGCTGGCATGTGATGGTGGTCGTGCTTGTCATCGCCGATGGCCGAAGCGGAAAGCATTGCCAACACAGCCAGAGTCCACAGTCGTCGCGTCATGTTCATCACTCCTCAAACTGGAAAAAGGGGTTTTCGGATTTCATCCGCCACCATCCAGTCGAATGAGCGCCGTCACAATCGACAGCGATCTCCCAGTTTTTCCTAAAAGGTTGAATGATGGTCGGCGTGCGACAAGTACTGTTCATCACTCCGTTTCGAACATTCACTACTCCAGAAACACGGTCTGGCGATCGCCCGAAGAGAAAGTGATCAGGCACACGATCGGCTCGGAGCCGACGTTGGCCATGTTGTGTTTCACTCCGGCGGGAATGCGAATGGTCGAGCCGGGACGCAGGTCGACGGTGGCGCCGTCATAGCTGTGCTGTCCATGCCCTGAGATCATGTAGAGGATCTCTTCGCAGTTCGGATGAAAGTGCACCGGGTTCCGCTGTCCCGGCTGAATATGGCACAGCCCCACAGTCTGAGCGGCGCCCGGTGAGAGCTTGCCGTTGCACAGCCACTGCAGCGTACCCCACGGAAACTTCTCGACGCACGAGTCCTCAGAATGCAGCACGTAAGCCTGAGTTTCATTCGACATGCATCAATCCTGAATGAGAATGAACGCGAACTGACGTTTGTGAGTTCTGATCCTGCCAAAGGATGGCTCTGGCAGTCCGCTGGTGGATTCGCATGCCGATCGTCCACTCTGAAAGACGAGTGTCGTCGAGGCCATCGTTCACAACCGATAATACTTGAGTGCTGAGCACATTCATCTCACAGCAGCCGCCGAGAATCGATACCGTGCGTTTGTGGTCAGAAATGCCCATCGGGAGCATACCCGCACGCGCCATTGCTGAGCTGTCTGATGCGGTATCGGCCGTCTGGGAGGCGGTTCTGTGCCCTTGAAGCAAAACAAACTTTCGTCAAATAGTTCCGCAGGATGCCATGAACTATCGAGCCGACATTGATGGACTACGGACGGTAGCGGTCCTGATCGTCGTTCTGTGCCATGCGGAATTGGGTTTTCGCGGCGGTTACGTGGGCGTCGACGTCTTCTTTGTCATCTCGGGCTATTTGATTACTCGCCTGATGCTGAAGGACTTCGATGCGGGCACCTTCTCGCTGATTCACTTTTGGGAACGACGCGTCCGGCGAATCCTCCCGGCGTTGGTGGTCGTGGTGGCGACGACGTTGGTTGCCGGCTGGTTCACGCTCGTGCCGGCAACCTTTCAATCCCTCGGTCGCTCGGTCGTCGCATTGGGAGGCCTGCACGCGAATTTGTTCTTTGCGCGCGACACTGGTTACTTCGCGGCATCGGCCTACGACAAGCCGCTCTTGCATACCTGGTCATTGGCTGTCGAAGAGCAGTTCTACCTGGTGGTGCCTTTGCTGTTCTGGGGCGCGGTGCGTCTGCGGCGTCGAGAGTGGATCGGCCCGGTCGTCGCGTTGGCGTCGATGATCAGTTTCTACGCGAGCGTCAGAGGCGTTCAGGACGGCAATCTTCGAACTTATTACCTGCTTACCACGCGGGCTTGGGAGCTTTTCGTTGGCGTGCTGATCGCACTCGGGCCGCGCGAAGTACCTGCCTTGGGGCTGCGGACTCGTAACTTCATCGCCGCTGCGGCCCTGGCCGGCATCCTGCTCCCGTGCTTCTGCTATGACCACAACACTTCATTCCCTGGCCTTGCGGCATTGCCACCTGTTCTGGGGGCGGCGGCGCTCATCGTTCTGGGCGGGGATGCGACGCGTGTGACCTGGGTGCATCGCCTCTTGTCGTGGCGCCCGGTTGTGCTCGTTGGATTGATCTCTTATTCGCTCTATCTGTGGCATTGGCCGCTGATCGTATTTCTCAAATACAGCAGCATCAGTTCTCCGTCAGTCGGCGCACGCTTGCTGGCGGTCGCGGCCTCAATGGCTTTGGCAATTGCTACTTATCGCTACGTCGAAGTCCCCTTCCGTCAGCGCAAGTATCTGGCAGCTCGGCCGCGTCTGGCTTGGGCAACTGGCGCCACGTTTGCCTGTCTGTTTGCAGGTGGTCTGATCGCGCGACACAGTGATAACTGGTGGCCCAGCCGGTTGCCGCCGCAGGTGCGAGCACTCGCCGACACGTGCGCCCCAGATCGCAGCTTCATGCGCAATCACAAGGCTGCGGACGTACCACAGAATCTATTCCGGCTGGGAGATGACAACGCTGCTCCGCAATTGCTGATCTGGGGCGACAGCCATGCACAGGCCGTGCTGCCGGTCCTGGATGAAATGTGCCGCCGAGCGGGTATTGCGGCTCGAGGCGCCACGCATGGCGGCTGGGCGCCGGTGCTGAGACCGTGTGCGGTGCCTGCTGAGGGAAAAATTGAAGCCTCGTTCGACTACGCGGATGCGCTCATTGAATACGTCCGGACCAGTGACATTCGGACGGTCATCCTCGTCGGCTATTGGCGCTGCTATTTCATGAATCCACGCTTCTCTGAATCGCTGCTGAGCACCGTTGACGAACTGCAGCGAATGGGCTGTCGAGTCTGTTTCATGAAAGACGTGCCGAACTATGAAATCGACGTTGCAGCCAAGGTGGTCCAGTGCGCCTGGCAAGGACGCGATACGAGCAATCTTTCCATCTCTTTGCAGACTTACGAGGGGCAGAACCAGCACTTGCTCGAGACGGTCGTGCCGCACCTCTTAACACGCGGCGTGCAATTGCTCGATCCGATCCCGGTGCTACAGGCTCGGACGAAATCCGTAGACCTGCGACCCTTTGACGACGCAGGTTCTTTCTACCGCGATGCCGACCATTTGAGCGTCTACGGCGCTCGCGTCATCCAACCGATCTTCGTTCCGGTGATTCAGGCCATCGCCTCAACGCACGCGGACACCAGAGTTTCATCGGCAGCCGAAGCTGGGACGATTCAGCCAGCTCGTTTTGAGCGACCAATCGCGCGTTAGTCGTCAGTAGGTGACTAAAAAGAGTCACGCCGGGTTCCGCTTCCCTGCAGGACAAACGGGGCTCCCTCAATTGGCATGCTGCTCATTTATCGTCGGCCGTTTCCACAAAAGCTAGTAGCTTGGCGGTCCGATGCTACGAACGCTGCCTGACGCGTAGCCTACGGCAAGGTCGAGCGCTCTGACTCCGTTTCTCAGTTGATAAACCAAGATGATTTGATCGAGATCTCCTTCCAGATATTTGGTGGTTGGCTTGACGTACTCGTAGCCAGGTGAATCTTCAGTGACGGGGTTCGCCATGGTTGAGCCATATGACACACCTCCGGCTTCCATCGTAGATTTGACGGCATCGAGTGAGTCAGGGTATTCTTTGTGTTTATTTGTGTATGTATCGATTCCTAGAAGCAATATCTTAATGTTATGGCGAGATTGCGCGTTACGGACTCCATCCGCTGTACTGGGGGCCTCTGAGCAGCCAAGTGTTCCACAAATCGCTAGGAGGCCGAAGAGCATTGTTGTCACGAGTTGTCGGGGCATCCGAATCTCCGCGTGGGTTGCTGAATGTCAGTATGGCGAGAATGGCTCGAAATCTTGGATTGCTGTCGAGTTGCTCACAAGCTTCTATTAATAATGTATAAGCGACCCGAAACAACCCCGCGCGAAACACGGGCTCAAGCCAGAACCGTATCATGGGCGCAAGCGGATTGTCGCTTTCATTAACCACCTTCGTTGCTACATGTGAATATGTCAACTGTCGCGTGTAGTGCTTCTCGTGAAGGCCAGAGGCCGTGAGCAAGCAATCCAGTATGCGTCAGACGCGTTCGTTAGCGATAGGGCCGGTAGCCGTAATACTTCGGGCGGCTGTCGAGTCGCACGTGCAGCCATGAGACTCCGGCGCCAGCGGTACTGAGCCAGACGGGTGTAGTCCGTAATCGTCGGGTCATAGCACGGCCGACCGATTCCCAAAGAGTGTGTTGTTGTTCTTCGGGAGCATTCCGTACGAACGCCGCCAGATGTCCGTACGCGGAGCGCGAACCTCTTTGACGCGGCACAATCAGCACGGCGTCTCTGCCGAGATTCTCGAACTCAACGACATCGGCTTGTGACGCATTCAGATGTTCTGCAAACGGGGTGGGGTCTGGATTACTCGCTAAACCGGGACTGTCCAGCAGCACAAACTCAATTGGTTGACTCGCAGTCGCTTTGGTAATCGAGGGAGTTTCCCACCGAAACGCGGAGTAGGGCGCGTCACGGAGGGCATTCAGAAACAGCAGCCGAAACTCTGCGTCGTGACACCACCATCCCAAGACACTCAAGTAACTGGCTGGCGAGCCATCGCACTCAATTACGAATCGGATGCCTGTTTGGCCGTCGATTCGATTCGACTTCACCACTCTCATGACGGTTCTATCCCGAACGAGGTACAGATCAGGGATTCGTGGCCACGTCGCGTTGATGAGTCTCGCTCTTCTTGGCGTTTTTGTACTGAGTTCTCACTCACTGGCGATTTTGAGCCCAGCTCGACTTGCGACGCTGTTGAAGGTTCGCTTCGGGTATGAAGTCGTGTGAACCACGTCATCCAACCCAGCATAGATGTGCATGTGAGCGCACTCAAAGCAAATGACGAGATCCAGCTTTTTGTTCGCACTTGCAACGGTGATACCGTGCCGCGGATCGAAGCAAGCCGCTACGGCGCCCGGGTCTTGATAAAAGTCACTGATTCCTTGGTACAGAGCGCGAATCAGAGCGTCGCGGTCTGCTTGATCAGAGACCTTCATTCGTCCCAGCACTTCGTACCCGTGGAATGAGTCTTTGACTTCGGGACCCAATGGTTCTCGGCGCGAGATCGGAACGGGATCCAGCGTCAACAAGGTGAATTGATCTCCCGTTTCGAGCATGGTCCTCACGTCGTCTGACAGGTATTTGTCAATTGCGGTTGGAGTGCTGTCGTGCTGCATCCACATGGCGCCCAGAACAAAGACTAGTCCAGCTACGACCCCTGCAGCGAGAAGTTGTGACTTGTTGGGCATAAGAAACTCGCACTTTGCATGCAGTAACTTGTCTGTAAACAATTAAAGCCTGAGACCGCGCAAAAGTAGACTGTTCGGTTTCAGGCTTCAATGTTTTTGATTGTGTCGTGTTGCTAGCTACCAGCCTCGGCTGTGAACTGTTCGGGTTTCAGGCAGCGGCCGATGGCTCGGACGGCTTGACGCAGACGCTGTGAATTTTCGACGACGGCCAATCGCAAATAGCCTTCGCCTTCGGGGCCGAAGCCTCGGCCGGGGCTGACGGCGACGCCAGCTTCGTCGAGCAATTTCATGGCGAAGTCGATCGAGCCCATTTGAGCCCACGGTTCGGGGATCTTGGCCCAGACGAACATGCCCGCGCGCGGTGGAGTGGCTTCCCAGCCCAGGCGATGCAGACCATCGCACAGCACGTCACGTCGCTTTTGGTACTCAGCAGCGATTTCATCAACGGCGGAATCGCAGTGTCGCATGGCGACAATGGCTGCAATTTGTACTGCCTGGAAAATACCGTAGTCGTAATACCCCTTAATGGTAGCAAGGGCACGGACCATTTCAGGATTACCAGCGCAGAAACCGATGCGCCAGCCGGCCATGCTGTAGCCTTTGCTCATCGTCGTGAATTCAACGCCGACGTCTTTGGCTCCCGGAGTCGAGAGGAAGCTCGGAGCGACATACCCCTCGAAGCAGATGTCCGAATACGCAAAATCGCTGATCACGAGGAAGTCATGCTTCTTGGCGAGCTTGACCAGCTCGACATAGAACTCGGGATCAATGCAGGTGGTCGATGGATTGTGCGGGAAGTTGACGATGACCAGCTTCGGCTTCGGGAAGAGGTGCTCGCAGGTGAACGCGACGCGCTCCAGGAACTTGTCGGGCTTGCGCGTATCCAGGGCGATAACGTTGCCAGAGGCCAAGACCACCGAATAGACGTGAATCGGAAACGACGGAGCGGGAACGATGGCCGTGTCGCCGGGGCCCATCATGGCCAGGCACAGGTGGCTGAAACCTTCTTTGGAGCCCAGGCAAGCGATGACTTCGTTATCGGCATCGAGCTTCACGTCGTACTTGCGCAGGTAGCGTGCGGCGACTTCCTTGCGAAGGTTGCCGATGCCGTTGGCGACGGAATAGCGATGGTTCTTCGGATCCTTAATGGCTTCGGCCAGCTTGTCCGCAATTTGGGGATCAGGAGCGTCGGTCGGGTTGCCCATGCCGAGGTCGATCACGTCGATGCCCGCGACGCGCTTCTGGTACTTCATCTTGTTGATTTTGCCGAACAAATAGGGCGGCAAGCGGCGGAGGCGGTCAGCAACTGGAATCTTGAACTGTTTGTCCTCAAACGGGACTTCATTCTCGTTACGCATGAGTCGTATCTCATTCCATGAAATGGGGTGTCGATCGGAAGTGAATGATAGCAGGCTGGCAGTTTGCCGGAAGAACGGTTTCTCGCGCGAACTAAGGCGTTTTCCGAGGGCTGGTGAGGTCACGATCGCGGGGCGTTCTGCTACATATTCAGTTCCGCTGGTGAGCCGCGATGACAGGCTCGGCCGGCGGGTGATGTGCAGAGATGTTCCCCCATGAAAAGGTCAGGCCCATGACGCTGCGAAATCTGGTCGTTCTCTGTTGGCTGGCATTGGTGAGTTCTCCCGGACTGGCAACTGCTGAAGACGCAGCGGCCGCTCCGAAGGCGTTCATTGATGGAACAGGTCTCGGCTGGGTCGCCTTGGGCGAAAAGGACTTTACGAACGTCAACTGCGACCCCGAAACCTGGACGTGGCAAGACGGATTCGCGAAATGCACCGGACAACCGGTCGGCGTAATTCGTTCGGTGAAGACCTACACGAATCTGGAACTGGTGGCCGAATGGCGGCACCTGAAGTCCGGCGGCAACTCGGGAATTTTTCTCTGGGCTCAGGAAGAGAATCTGAACTCGCTGAAACGCGGTCAGTTGCCTGTGGGCATTGAAGTGCAGGTGCTCGACCACGGTTACGCTGAGCAATACGAGCAGAAAAACGGCAAGAAATCCGACTGGTTTACGACTCATGGCGACGTGTTCCCGACGGGCACCGCCAAGATGACGCCCTTCCCACCGACGGCCCCTAAGGGCAGCAGCCGCAGCTTTCCCCGCAAGAACCTCAGTAAGGGCGTTAACGAATGGAATCACTACTACGTGCGAGCGATCAACGGTGAAGTCCGCCTGTGGGTGAACGGTGAGGAAGTCTCGGGCGGTACTGGCTGCGACCCGAAGTCGGGTTTCCTCTGCCTGGAGTCGGAGGGCTCGCCGATCGAGTTCCGCAACATCCGCATTCGCGAGCTGCCCTAAGCCGCAGCCGCGCGGCATGCATCAGCGGCCTCAGCGAGCTAATGTCCGCAAGCGTCAGCCAGTTTGTCGGGCGTGCATCTTCAGAACTTGCATCATCAAGGACGTGTTCCATGAACCATCTGGTATTGGCCGGAAAGCGGGTTTTGGTCTTCGTGGGCGATGTCTATGAGGATCTGGAGTTGTGGTATCCGAAGCTCCGGCTGATCGAAGCTGGTGCTGAAGTTGTGCTCGCAGGCCCGGAAGCCAAGACGAAGTACATGGGCAAGAACGGTTACCCCTGCGTGTCGGACGCCGCCATCGCTGACATGAAATCTGCGGACTTTCAAGGGGTCCTTTGCCCCGGCGGCTTCATGCCGGACAAGCTGCGTCGCGATCCGAAAGTGCAGTCGCTCATTTCTGAGTTCGCTCGTGACGGCAAGCTGGTCGCCGCCATCTGCCACGGCGGGTGGATGCCGATCAGTGCGAAGGTCTATCGTGGCGTGAAAGTGACCGGGTCGCCCGGCATCAAGGATGATCTCGAGAACGCCGGAGCCGTTTGGGAAGACGCCGCAGTTGTGGTTGATCGCCATTTCGTGAGCAGCCGCAAGCCCGATGATCTTCCCGACTTCTGCCGCGCGATGATCGACGTTCTGTTGAAGAAGTAGTGGACCGTCCGAACCGGAACGCCATGTAAGCCGGACGAGTACGTCCGGTTGTCGGACAGGATTGTCCGACCTACAAAAAAAGCCGCAGTGACAATGCACCTCGTCGTCAAGGAATCGAGCTGAATATGACGGAATCGATGTCCGCGAAGTTGCTGACGCCGGAAGAGATCCCGCAGGCCAAAGCCTCGATCGACAAGCTCATCGCCGGGCTGAAGACGGCCATTCTGGGGCAGGACGAGCTGATTGAACGTGTTGTCATCTGCCTGCTGGCGCGCGGGCACCTGCTGCTCGAAGGCCTGCCGGGGCTGGGCAAGACGGAACTGGTGAAGTCGCTGTCGTCGCTGCTCGGTCTACAGTTCCGGCGAGTGCAGTTCACCCCGGATTTGCTGCCCAGCGACATCATCGGCGCTCCGATTCTCGAAGAGGTGAATGGAGCGCGACGGCTGGTGTTTCACGAAGGCCCGATCTTCGCGAATCTGGTGCTCGCCGACGAAATCAACCGCGCCACGCCGAAGACTCAGGCCGCACTGCTGGAAGCCATGCAGGAACACCGCGTGACGGTGATTGGTACGTCGCATCCGTTGCCGTATCCGTTCTTTGTGCTGGCAACTCAGAATCCGATCGAGCTGGAAGGCACCTACCCGCTGCCGGAAGCTCAGATCGACCGCTTCACGTTCAAGATCACCGTGCGCGGCGTCACAACGGATGTCTTGCAGCGCATCATCAACACGCGACAGCACGGCGTTCCGCCGCAACTGGACGTGGCCCTGGAGACCACGGAACTGATTTCGCTCTTCGACGCCGTGGATCGCATTCACTTACCAAACGCCGTGAGCAACTACATCGCGCGGCTGGTCAACGCGACTCATCCCGACCTGCCGGACTCGTCGGAAGAAGTGCGGCGATTCGTCCGCTTCGGAGCCTCGCCGCGAGCCGCCATCGGCATCGCCGGAACCGCGCGTGCCGCCGCGCTTGTCGCTGGTAAGCCGAATGTGGGCTTCGATGAGGTCCGCCGAGTCGCCCCGAACGTGCTCGGCCACCGCTTGATCCTGGACTACACCGCCCGCATGGAAGGCTGGACCACCGAAAAATTGGTGAACTCTCTGCTGGCGTCTGTTCCCGAGGTTGCCCGCCAAGTCCCGGCTGATGTCGAAGCCTGAACGTCGTAACCACTCGCACAGAAGGCAATTCCGTCACCAACGGCCCCAGTATCGAACCTCGTGCCAAAGCCTGCTGTCCATAGTTGAAACGCGGGGAGTGCAGGACTAACTTACTCCCGCTCAGACCGGTTCGCCGGTGTGATGGTGGCTATAGCTCAGTTGGTTAGAGCGCCAGATTGTGGTTCTGGATGTCGCCGGTTCAAATCCGGTTAGCCACCCCTTTAGCTCAAAAACGGACGCAACTCGCGTCCGTTTTTCTTTTTGGTGCCGTAAGGATTTTCTGTTTGTGTTCAGTTGCTCAGGAGGGAGGACGCACGGTTCGAGATTCGCGCTGCAGATGTGGCGGCGTTTTTGCGAGACGCTGTCTGGCGCTCTTCAGAATGCGATTTGGTGCACCGCTGAGGAAAACAGAACATTAACCTCCGCGGTCACTCACTTCTGTGGCGTCAATTCGTGGATGAATTGAGCGATGTGGTCGACGGCTTCTTTGCCCTCGGGAAGCAAGGGATCGTGTGACTGAAAGACGTGGAACATGCCGGGCCAGATCTCCAGTTTCACATTGATGCCATCAGCCTGAGCCTTCTTCGCCACGCGCACGCTGTCGTCGCGCAGCATTTCGTGTTCTCCCGCCTGAATCAGCAGGGGCGGCAATCCTTGATAGTCGCCAAAAACTGGTGACGCGAGCGGTTGGGCCGGGTCCTGTCCGCCGAGATAGTGGTCACGAAAGATTGGCATCGTCTTTGAGCTGATGATCGGGTCGTGTACTGACTGCAGAGATGGGCTGGCCAGCGTCAGATCCGCAGCGGGTGAAATCGAAATCGCTCCCTCAGGAAGTTTGAGTTTGCGCTCCTTCAGAGCCAGGACCGTGGCCAGGGTTAGATTGCCTCCGGCGGAATCGCCCGCAACAAAGGTGGACCGCGCGGCACTGGGGCCGTCAGGACCGTGCGAGCGCAGCCAGTCGTGGGCTTGCACGCAGTCGTCCAGACCGGCTGGAAAGCGGTGTTCGGGGGCGAGTCGATAATCGATAAGCAACACGGCGCACTTTGCTGTCGACGAAATGTGAGCGGCCAGAGGCAGATAGAAACCGCTCGAACCTGAAACAAATCCGCCACCGTGGAGATAAAGCAGTCGGACTGACCCATCCGCTCCTGGTGCCAAGACCCACTCGGCAGGTATGTCACCAATCTTGGTCGCCTTGGTCTGCACATCAGCAACGGTGATCGACCGGCGAGTTCCCATGCCGCGGCGCAGGCCCGCGAAGTCGAACTGGTTCGTTCCGAAGGGGGTGTTCTTCAGGAGCCTCTGCAGATAGGCAGCTCCCTCGGGTGAGACCTGTTCGGGAACCTGCCCCGGCTTACGTTTGGTGCCGGCCGGCGCTTCCTGCGCCGCGGACTGCACCGTGAGTAACCACCAACAGATCAGCAACCACAGAGCCTGTGAAGACCGAACCATGAGGGGCTTTCCGAAGAAGAAGGGGACTCAAGGGGAAGCGAGATGTAGGCTCGCCTCAAGAGGTATAACGCCCGGAACTGATCCCGTCGCCAGTGGCTCGACGGCATCGCTTGGTTGACTCTGTTTCTCGATGAGTAGATACCAGTCGACTCTCGGGAATCAGTTATCCTTTCATCGCTCAATGGACGGACTTCATGGCCCACGAAATTTCCCGCCGTCGATTTGTTCAATCTGCGGCCGCGATTGGTATCGGTCTGCCGACAATTCTGCCATCAGGCATCCTCGCCGGGCCTTCACCCAACGAGAAACTGTCTTTTGCGTGTATCGGGATGGGCGGCCAGATGCGTGGCTACCTGGTGCCGGAACTGGGCAAGATCGATCAGCAGATCGTTGCGATCTGTGACGTCGACAAGCGGCAGCGTGAGAGCGCGTTGCAGGCCAAAGGGATCACTGGCGCCAAGGCGTATCACGACTACCGCGAGTTGCTCGACAAAGAGACCGGAGTCGACGCCGTCATCATCGCGACGCCGGATCATTGGCATGTGCCGATTTGCCAGGCGGCGTTGCAGGCGGGCAAGCATGTTTATTGTGAGAAGCCGCTGGCGCATTCTGTCGCGGAATGCCGCGCTCTGGAGAAACTTGCCACGAGTCATCCCAAGCTGGCGACTCAGACAGGCAATCAAGGCTGTTCGACCGAAGGCTTTCGACGGAGTTTTGAAGTGATTCAGTCCGGCCTGCTGGGAACGATTACCGAGATCCACGTCTGGCATCCCGGTCACGCCTGGCCCAACGGTGTCGATCGTCCGTCTACGACTGATCCGATTCCGGAAGGGCTCGATTGGAACTTCTGGTTGGGGCAGGCTCCGGAACGTCCCTATGCGAAGGACATCTACCACCCCGGCAAGTGGCGCGGCTGGTACGACTTTGGCGGTGGTTCGATCGCAGACTTCTGCTGCCACGGCTTCCAGCTGGCCTATCGAGCTTTGGAACTCGACGCCCCGACGCGCATTGAAGCGAGCGGCGACGACATGGGAAACGAGTCATTTCCGACACGCTGCACCGTGACGTTCAACTTCCCCGCGAAGGGCAAACGAGGACCGGTCAAACTCTACTTCTACTCGGGCGACAAGAACCTGCCGCCCGATGACGTCACTCAAGGCCCGGTCGGTACCACCGGATGCCTGATTGTGGGCAGCGAAGGAACGCTCTCGGCCGGACTTTGGAATACGGACTGCAATGTTCGCCTGAAGGGAACCAACAGCTTTCAAGGCGCCAATCACCCCGAGATTGCCAAGTTGGAGAAGACGCAACCTCGGATTGATACCGAAGTGTTGAAGTGGGATCCCAAACGCACGGCGAAAGGTGAACGCCCACGCTGGAGTCAGGTGAATAACTCGCACATGTTTGAGTGGGTGCTGGCCTGTGCTGGCGACGTGAAGTCTTATTCACCTTTTGAAATCGGCGCTCGCATCACCGAGGTTGGCATGCTGGGTGTGCTGGCATTGCGGATGCAAAAGCCAATCGTCTGGGACGCCGAGAAACGCCAAGCGGTGGGACTATCGGAAGCCGATGCCATCATCGACCCAAAGCCGTCAACCGACAAGTACCTGTCACGCTAGGGCATGGATCTATATTCGACACTTGTGGCGGAGATCGTTGATGCTTTGGTCGCTAGGATTGGACTTTGGATTAAGGGCAACTTCAGCGTGATTTGCCAGATACTCTTCAACGGAGCTTAGCATGCCGAGACATCGTTTCGTTTGTTTGTTCATGGTCGCGGCTTTGTGTGGCCAGACTAGTTGGGCTCAAGACAGCAAGGCCGAGAATAAAGAAACGCCGAAGCCGGCGGTTAAGGCGCCGCCGAAGAATGTCATGCCGCCGACAGCGGCCGACGTGCCGTACGGCAAGCACGAGCGGCAAGTGATCGACTTCTATCAGGCGAAGTCAGACACGCCGACTCCGTTGGTTTTTTACATTCACGGCGGCGGTTGGGTGAACGGCAGCAAGGTGGGCTTCAACGTGAAGCCGTTTCTGGACGCGGGCATTTCCGTCGCAGCGATCAACTATCGCTACGTGAAGAATGGTGTCGAAGAAGGCGTTAAGCCGCCGGTGAAGGCGCCGCTGCATGATGCGGCTCGCGCGTTGCAGTTCGTCCGCTCAAAGGCCAAGGAATGGAACATCGACAAAGTCCGCATCGGCGCGACGGGTGGTTCGGCAGGCGGCTGTTCATCGTTGTGGCTCGCGTTTCATGACGACCTGGCTGATCCGAAGAGTGACGATCCGATCGCACGCGAATCGACTCGCTTGTACTGCGCTGCGGTGAATGGTGCTCAAGTCACACTCGACCCGGTTCCATTGCGCGAATGGATGCCGAATTACAGCTACGGCGCGCATGCCTTCGGAATGAAGGATCTCAACGAGGTGAATGAGAAGCGGGAGCAGATCGCTGACTGGATCAAGGAATACTCGCCCATGTCGCATCTGACGAAGGACGATCCGCCAATCGGCTTGTTCTACGGCGGCGTGGCTGGAGCCAAGAAGGGTGAGAACCATCCCGACCCAACGCACTCGCCGATGCTCGGTCTGATGCTGATGGAACAACTCAACAACGTCGGCGTGGAGGGCCACATGACTTACACCGGCGGGCCAACCCCGAAGTATCCGAATGCGAACGCGTTCTTGATCGAGCGACTGAAGAAGTAGGTATTTGGGTTGTAGGGCGGACAATCCTGTCCGCCACGTCGTTAGGACGGATTGCGTTGTCCGTCT
>CAYLTY010000070.1:0-35335 GCA_964386705.1 uncultured Planctomycetaceae bacterium | reverse complement strand
AATGCATCGGAGCGATCCTGAAGCTCGCGCAAGATCGTCGCGGTATCTACAAGATCACGGAATACATCGGCACGCTACGTGCTGAGATCACGTATGAACTGCCGCTCGCTGAAGTCTTATACGACTTGCACGACCGGCTGAAGAGCGCCACGAAGGGTTACGGCACGATGGACTATGAAGTCATCGGTTTCCGTGACGCTGAGCTGGTGAAGGTCGACATTCTGGTGAAGGGCAACCGCGTTGATGCGTTGTCGACGATCATGCACCGCTCGGTCGCCGACCGTCGCGGCCGGTCGCTGTGCAAACGTCTGAAGGAAGAAATCTCGAAGCATCAGTTCGAAATTCCGCTTCAAGCTGCAATCGGGGCTCGCATTATTGCCCGCGAAACGATCTCCGCTTGGCGTAAAGATGTGACGGCCAATTGCTCCGGCGGTGACTTCTCCCGTAAGCGGAAGCTGTGGCAGAAGCATAATGAAGGTAAAAAGCGACTCGCCCAGTTCGGCGAAGTTGAGATTCCCCAGTCCGCGTTCCTGTCGGTGCTCGATATGAACGACGACGAGTAACCCATGAGTCAGCCGCTGCGAATCCTGCTGATCGACGACGACGAATTGAGCTATGTGCTCACTCGCGAGTTGCTACGGGAGATCAGCGGCCGGCCGGTCGAGCTGGACTGGGCGGGTGAGTTTGAGGAAGGGCTGGCAGCGCTGCTGGAAGACAAGCACGACCTGTACCTGCTCGACTACCGGCTGGGTATTCGAGATGGTGTTGAGCTGCTGCGCCGCGCCCGCGCCAAAGGCTGCCGCGCCCCGATCATCATCCTGACTGGTCAGACGAACGAAGCGATCGATCAGGAAGCGCTGGAAGCGGGTGCGACCGACTATCTGGCCAAAGACGTCGGCAACGTTACGCAGTTGCAGCACGCGATCCGGTATGCGCTCGAACGGCAGCAGTTAATTCAGGATCTTGAGCAGGAACGCTACCTGCTGCATTCTCTGATGGAGAACCTGCCGGACAATATTTATTTCAAGGACCGCGACAGCAAGTTTCTGCGCGTCAGTCGCGCGATGGCCCGCTGGTTCGGCCTGCGGCATTCGGCAGATGCTGTTGGCATGTCCGATCAGGATTTCTTTTCGCAGGAGCACGCGGCGCAGGCACGTCACGACGAGCTGGAACTGATGGAAACCGGTCAGCCGGTGCTGGGCAAAGAGGAAAAGGAAACGTGGCCGAATGGCCGCACGACCTGGGTCTCGACCAGCAAGCTGCCGTTGCGGGACCGCGATGGAAAAGTCGTCGGCACGTTCGGGATCTCGCGCGACATCACGGAGCAAAAGGAAGCCTCGCTCGCGCTGAGTCGCTCGGAACGCGTCAATCGGCTGATTGTCGATACCGCGCTGGATGCGTTCGTCGCGATGGATGCGCACGGTGTGATCATCGACTGGAATCCGCAGGCCGAACGCATCTTCGGCTGGAAACGATCCGAAGCGATGGGCGAAGTGCTGGCGGACCTGATTGTGCCCCCGAGCTGGCGTGCCGCGCATGTGGCCGGGCTGCAGCGCTTCGTGGAAACGGGGAAGGGCAAGCTCATCGGGAAGCGGCTGGAGTTGAGCGCGCTGCACCGCGACGGTCACGAGTTTCCGGTTGAACTGACGATCTCGACGATCTGGCAGGAAGAGACTTTCTTCTTCGCATCGTTCATACAAGACATTACCCACCGCAAGCGCGCGGAAGCGGAACTGCGTCGGGCCAAGGAAGCGGCGGAGTCTGCCAGCCGCGCGAAGAGTGACTTCCTGGCCAACATGAGTCACGAAATCCGCACTCCGATGAATGCCGTGCTGGGCATGACGGAACTGGTGCTCGACACGCAGCTTTCGGTGTCGCAGCGCGAATATCTGGCGATGGTGCAGGAATCCGGCGAGACGCTGCTGGTCTTGCTCAACGACATCCTCGACTTCTCCAAAATCGAGGCCGGTAAGCTGGAGCTGGAGTCGATCGTCTTCAGCGTTCGGGATCTCGTCGGTGACACATTGAAGGCCCTGTCTATTCGGGCCAAACGCGAGCAACTGGAACTCGCCGGACATATCGACAGCCGGGTGCCTGACGCAGTGATCGGTGACTCGGCACGGTTGCGGCAGATCCTGGTAAACCTCGTTGGCAACGCGATCAAGTTCACCGAACGTGGTGAGATCGTCGTCCGCGCCACTGTCGACAAGGTGGATGGATCGCAGGTGCTGATTCACTTCGCGGTTTCAGACACGGGCATCGGCATTCCTCCCGAGAAGTTGAAGCTCATCTTCAATGCGTTCGAGCAGGCCGACTCATCAACGACTCGCAAGTACGGCGGAACAGGCTTGGGGCTCGCGATCTGCCAGCGGCTGGTGGAATGCATGGGCGGGCGACTGTGGGTAGAAAGCCAGCCGGGTGTTGGCAGCACATTCCACTTCACAGCTCAGCTTGGTGTTTCGGATCAGCCTGCCCCGAAATACATCGAGCGTGTCGTGATTGGCACGCGCGTATTGATCGTCGACGACAATGCGACCAATCGCCTGATCCTTGATGAGATGGTTCGCAACTGGGGCTTGGTGCCAACCTGTGTCTCGGATGTATCGACCGCGCTGCTGCAACTGGAAGCAGCGAACTCGCGCGGCGAGCCGTTCGGCTTGGTGCTCAGTGACGTGAACATGCCCGACGAGGACGGCTTCTCACTCGCCCGGCGCATGCAGCACCAGCAACTCACACAGGCTGTGGTGTTGATGCTGTCTTCCGGGGATCGATCAGGGGATATCCAGCGCTGCAAGGATCTCGGAGTGTCGGCCTATCTTCGCAAGCCTGTGAAACAATCGGACCTGTTCGACGCGATCGTGGAAGCGCTGAACGTCTCGCATTCCGAACCGCAGCCGGTTGAGTCGCATCCTCAAGCGACTGCCGCACACGAGCCTGCGCTGCCGCCGCTGAAGGTGTTGCTGACGGAAGACAGCGTGGTCAATCAAAAGCTGGCGTTGGGACTGCTGCAGAAGGGCGGGCATCAGGTCACAGTCGCGAACAACGGTCGCGAAGCTGTCGACCGAGTGGCTCAGGAAGTTTTTGACATCGTGCTGATGGACGTGCAGATGCCGGAAATGGATGGTCTCGACGCCACGCGCGCGATCCGTGAATCGGAGCGAGGCACGGGGCGTCACATTCCCATCATTGCCATGACCGCACACGCGATGACCGGCGACCGAGAAAACTGCCTGTCGTCCGGTATGGATGATTACGTCTCAAAACCCGTTCGCGCGGCAGTCTTGTTCGAAGCGATCACTCGCTGCCTCGAAGCGAAGTCGAAGATGGATGTGTCGGTTGACGCGACCTCAGCGCCCCCACCCTGCGATCAACCAGTATGCGATCGGAGGACGGAGGCAACGGAGAAGTCTCAGTATCCGGTCATCTGGTCCGAGGCACTGAAGACCGTGCAGGAAGATCGCGAACTCCTGCATGATGTGGCTGAAGCGCTGCTCGACGAATCTGTCGAAGTGATGGCGGGCTTGCGCGCGGCACTGGATGCAGAAGACCCCCGAACTGCTCAACGCATGGTGCATACTCTCAAAGCGGGCTTTCGCACGTTCGGCGCGAACTCGGCTTACGAAGTGGCGTTCGCCTGCGAACAACTCGCCCGAGACGGCAAGCTGGTAGAGGTCAGGCAGCGAATCCCCAACCTGGAAGCTGCCGTCAACAGCGTCGGCGCTCAATTACGTCTCTATCTGCAATCCGGGCTAATTCCGGAATCATCAGTGCTGTGACGCCGGTTGCGACGTGCGCAACAGACGTCGGCATTCATCAGCCAAGGTCAGTCCGTCAAGCGGCAAGACATGGAACGACGTCAGCCCGAGTTCCCGCAAGGTGGGCTCGAAGACCGCAACTTCTGGCGGGCAGATAGCGATGGTCGCCAAGCTCCGGTTCCGCGTGTTCCGCAGATGTTGCAGTATGGTGGAGTTCATCACCGGAAGATCGAATACCACCACGATCTTGCCGGCTTGAATATCGCTCTCCGATGCCAGTTGTCGCGGATCGGTACCCGGTGTTCCGAGCACTACGCGCTCCAGGCATCCCGCAAACTGCCGCTGCAGTTCCGGCAGCCACCGGGCTCGCTTCTCTATGACGACAATCGTGCCCTGCATCGGACGGCTTACCTCTCGGCGGAATTGAACTCGACTGAAATCGTCATGCTGTGGTCCGACGCTTACGCCAGAGACTCCACGAACGCCTGCACGTAGCGCAGTAGAGCTTCGGTCTTCTGCCAGTGGATCAGGTGGCCGGTCTGGTCGAGGCGGATATGGGTCACATCGGGGATCAAGCGGGCAGCACGAGTGGCATCTTCGTCGGTGAGCATACCGCCTGCGGGGACATCAGCCTGCAGCAGCAGGGCAGGGCACTTGATGGCGCTCAGCACGGCTTCCATGTCGTAACCTTCGAGCCATTGCTTCGCGATGATTGGGGTGAAAACCTCGGGGTCCAGTTGCGAAAGGCACTTGGCCGTGAAACGCAACGCGGATCCATCGCGGATGTCGCCCAGCCGGACTTGATAACCTGTCGCGGGGTCGGTCATGCGGAGTTCCGCCAATTGCCGAGCCAGCTGCGGAATCGGTTCTTTCGAACCAGCAAACGTCTTCAGGCCGCTGAAGTAGCTCAGCAGCGGAGTTTTATCGATGCGCTGACCCATGGTGTCGAAGGGCGGGTCTTCCAGCATGATTGCCTTGATCTGACCGGGCAGTCGTCCAGCCAGCGCAGCAGCGATCATCGAACCCAGCGAGTGCCCGTAGATCAGCAGATTCTTCTGGTGAGAGAATGGCGGCAGCGACAGCAGAGCTGTCATCGTCGCCACATAGTCGACGACGCGATAACCGCGATGCGTGCGGTCTGACAGACCGTGACCGAGATAGTCGAAGGCATAAATCTCGAAGCGCTGAGCCAGCGCTGGAGTGACAGGCAGGAAGGTCTGCCAGCGCCGGGTTACTCCATGCAGCATGATCAGAGACGGTCCGTTCGCCGGTCCGACCGCGCAATTGAGTGATTTACCCTGCACCTCAAAGACTTGCTCGCGAAACATGAGAAACCTGTGGTCTGGCGCTGCGAGGATGAACAATCCGTACGATCGATGTCATCGCATCGAAGCAGTCGCCGCTGCAAGCCACAAGGGAGCGAGGATGGTTCGAGGTTCAAAAAAGAAACCCACACCGAGTGAGCCCAGATGCCGTGTGCAGGAGATTGGCAAAGAGGCGACCATGTTCCCCGGTGTGGGTTTGTGGAAGAAATATCGGGAATGATTCCCAAACATTCATCGCGATTTCCCGACAGCAGACCGTGTTGCGGCAAACTGCAGAGGTGTGTTGTCGCTGCAACGACAACGACCTGTCGCTCTGCAGGGTTCTGCTGCAGCCGCTTAAGGTAGTTCACTCGGCCCGCGTGTTTTGCAAAGCGATGCCCCGCCTTCCATACTCTGGCGCGCAACTCCCTGGCCCTCCTTCCGTGAGTCCCACCTATGGCAACGACGTTTGATCGCCTCAGCGAATTGACGACCTCTGAGAATCCCGCCTCCGCACTGGATACGTTGATCAGCACTCTGCGATCGGAGCAGAACTTCCACCGCCTGTTCGACGCTCTAATGCTCAAGCGAAAGTTTGAGCTTGGCTTGCCGCTGACTCGACCGTCCTCATTGGCTGATGTGCCTGTCGGCCAACGTGAGGCCTTTGAGAAGCACTACATCGAAGCTGCCCGCGAAGTGGGTTCTCTCTTCCTGAAGAGCAAGCAACTCAACGAAGCCTGGCTCTACTTCCGCACCATTCAGGAGAAAGAGCCGATTGCTGCCGCCATCAACGAACTGCCGTTTCCGGACGACTATGAGAAGGCTCAAGAGCTGATTCAGATTGCCCTCTACGACGGCGCGAATCCGATCCGTGGCCTGCAACTGCTGCTGAAGACGAACGGCACCTGCAATACGATCACGACGCTGGACCAGATGATGCCGCAGTTGTCGGCCGACGAACGCAAGCAGGCCGCCGCCATCATGGTGCGTCATCTGTATGACGACCTGCAGAGCAATGTGCAGGCCGATGTGCAGAAGCGGATGCCGTTCGCCCCGCCGGGTGGCTCGTTGCGTGAACTGATCGCCGGTCGCGACTGGCTGTTCCAGGACGGCAACTACCACATCGACGTTTCGCACCTGAACTCGGTCGTGCGGTTCTCGCGGTTCCTGGATAGCTCGGCGCCAGAACTTGAACTCGTTCTGCAACTGGCGGAATACGGTTCTCGTCTAGACGCTCAATTGCAGTATTCGGGCGAGGTCCCGTTTACGGATTTCTACCCCGCGCACGTGCAGTTCTTCCGCATTCTGCTGGGACAGAAGGTCGACGAAGCGATTGCGTTCTTCCAACAGAAGCTGGATGCCGATCCGGACGAGCAGGATCAGCAGATGATCGCTTACGTGCTGGTTGACGTGCTGACGCGCACGGGTCGAGTTGCCGACGCGATGCAAGTAGCTGAGAAGCATCTGAAGTTCGTCGACGAGCAATCGTTCTCGTTCGCCGAGCTGTGCTTGAAAGCCGGTCGATCCGACGCCTGGGCGTCGGCGGCGAAAGAGAAGGGCGATCTGGTGGCGTTCACCGCCGCGCTGCTGGCAGGTAAGTGATGACGTACCTCGACCAGAACAAAGCGGCCTGGAACCACATGGCCGAAACGGGTAGCCAATTTGCGAAGGTGGCGTCCGAAGAAGAATTGCGCGAACCGCTGAAAACGCTGGACTCGCGCGGTTGGTTGCCGCCGTGCGTGAAAGGGCTTGAAGTCCTGTGCCTCGCGGGAGGCGGTGGCTGGCAGTCAACACTGTATGCTCAGGCGGGAGCCAACGTGACGGTGGTGGATCTCAGCCCGTCGATGCTGGCGCTCGACCGCCGCGAAGCCGCGCGTCGGGGGTTGAAAGTCCGAACGCTCGAAACCTCAATGGACGATCTGACCGCGCTGGAAGACGCCAGCTTCGACATCGTGCATCAGCCCGTCAGCACGTGCTACGTGGCTGACATCGGCAAGGTCTACCATGAGATCGCGCGGGTCACACGCAATAACGGCATCTACATCAGTCAGCACAAGCAACCGACCAGCCTGCAGATCGTGAGTCGAGATTCGCAGGATCGCTATGTGGTGGGGGTCGACTACTACATCAACGGTGCGCTCCCCGGAACCGCGGACACGGCCTATCGCGAGGACGGCACGGTCGAGTACCTGCATCGCTGGGACATGCTGGTCGGCGAACTTTGTCGCTCCGGCTTTGTCTTGGAAGATCTCCGCGAACCCTATCGCGGCGATCCCAAAGCGCCGCCCGGCCACTTCCGCCACCGCGGCCGATTCATTCCCCCCTACGTCCGCATGAAAGCCCGCCGCCTCGAACGCACGGACCCAGCTGCACCAACCAAGTTGCTTTGGACACCCGGCGACAAGCTGTGAGGATGTTGATTCCTGGAGTGCTCCGGCTCGACGGAGCCCTCCGTTCTTAGCGGCACAACAGCTACGCGTATTGTAGCCACCTACACCGTCATGAATCCGTGTCAGGCAAACACTTCTCCCGAGGGCAGTTTAACGGCGACGTCGTTCTCCTCAGCTAGACTGACTCCCGCAAACAATGGAGGGCTCCGTCGAGCCGGAGCACTCCAGGAGGATACAGTCCGATGGAACGCACTCATCTGAATTCCGAGTTGATCTATTCTGTCGGAACTCAAGTCGTCACGAAGGTGGCGGTGGTGGGCGTGTCCGGTCGATTGGCTTATCCGAGCGGGGCGGTGGGCGTGGTCGTGCAGGCGCCGGTGGATTTGACTCATTCCTACCGCGTGCGGTTTCCGGATGGCTATGAAGCTCCGCTGCGGCGTGATGAAGTCGTCATGCTGGCACACTTCAAAAGCGGCCTGCTGGACGATGACAATGCTCTGGCTTCGCATCAGTTGAATGACCGAGTGATCCTCAAAGTCGTTATTGGTTCTCGAGCTTACGGCCTGGAGACGGAAGAGTCGGATACTGATTATCGAGGTGTGTATTTGCCACCAGCCGATCTGCACTGGTCGTTATTCGGTGTTCCGGAACAGTTGGAGAACGATGCGGCTCAAGAGTGCTTCTGGGAACTGCAGAAGTTTCTGACTCTGGCACTGAAGGCGAACCCAAACGTCTTTGAAGTGCTCTATTCGCCACTGATCGAGTACGCGACGCCTCTGGGCCGTGAATTGATCGCGATGCGTGAGAGCTTTCTGTCGCGCGTGGCGTATCAGACTTTCAATGGCTACGTGCTGTCACAGTTCAAGAAGCTGCAGGCAGATCTGCGGAATCAAGGTGCCGTGAAGTGGAAGCACGTCATGCACTTGATCCGGTTGCTGCTGTCGGGCATCTGCACACTCAAGCAGGGTTATGTGCCGGTGCGCGTTGAACAACATCGGGACCAACTGCTGGCGATCAAACGCGGCGAAGTGGCCTGGGACGACATCGAAGCCTGGCGGCTCAGTCTGCACGCCGAGTTTGATCAGGCGTTACTCGAAACCAAACTTCCAGAACGACCCGACTACGCGCGAGCCAATCAATTCCTGATTGCAGCACGGCGGAAAGCAATGGCGGAGGACTTGCCATGACTCAATTCACACTCGATCCGCGCGTGGCCGCGCAAGTCAACGAACATCCCTATGCGACGCTGTTCGTCACGATCAGCGGTGCGCACCTCTACGGGTTCCCGTCTCCGGATTCGGACTACGACATTCGCGGCGCGCACGTGTTGCCGCTGCGTGATGCCGTCGGTCTGTGGCCGGATCGTAACGACACCGTCGAGGTCGAACGCATTCGTGACGGACTGGAAGTGGATCTCGTCACGCACGACATCCGAAAATTCTTCGGCCTGATGCTGCGGCGCAACGGCTACGTGATGGAGCAGGTCTTCTCACCGCTGATCGTGCGCACGACACCAGAACACGACGAGTTGAAGGCCATCGCCAAGCAGTGCCTAACGCGACATCACGTCCATCACTATTTGGGCTTCGTGCAAACTCAATGGCGGCTGTTCGAAAAGGAGCGTCCGCGACGAGTGAAGCCGTTGCTCTACGTTTATCGAGTGCTGCTGACCGGCATTCACTTGATGCGCACGGGTGAGGTTGAAGCCAACCTCGTCACGCTGAATGAGGAGTTTCGGCTACCGCAAGTGCCTGATCTGGTCGCTCGCAAGCTGGCTGGTCCTGAGCAGGGATCGCTGCCGGATGACGACTTCGCGTTTCACCAGTCCGAGTACCAGCGGCTCGAGCAAATGCTGACGGCCGCCGGTGCCGCGAGTGAACTGCCGGGTGACCCGTCGGGTGCGGAAGCACTCAACGACCTGCTGGTGCGAGTCAGATTGAGTTACGGCACGGCAGGCTCAACGCCAAAAGCCGCGTCACTCGGTTGACCGGCATGGTGGAAAACCTCAAAGAGAGTCCTGACGGCTGCTGTTCGCAGACAGCCGTCAGGTCGCTTTGGGAACCCCTTGGTGCCGAGAACCCGAAACTCATCATGATTGAAATCACTGTGCCGCGTCTGGGTTGGTCGATGGATGAAGGCACGTTCGCCGAATGGCTGAAACGCGACGGCGAATGGATCAACGCGGGCGACATGCTCTTCGTGCTGGAGAGCGAGAAGGCGGCTCAAGAAATCGAATCTTTCGATTCAGGCACGCTGCGACTGCTGCCTGATGGTCCGGAACCGGGTGACATCGTCAAAGTCGGCCAGACAATTGGATATCTCGAAGGCAAAGTTGAGAAGGCGGCGACATCCCCGAAGGCGGTCAGTGCTCCCGAGCCTGCGAAGCAGAGTGTTCAATCTCAGCCGGTTGTTGCCACCACCGCGTCTGTTGCTGCGGCTCCCAGATCGAAGCAGGAGTCCGCTCCGTCGTCACCGCGCGCCCGACGGGCTGCTGCTGAGTTGGGTGTGGATCTCAGTCGAATCGCAGGTACCGGGAAGGGCGGTCGCATTCGAGAACGCGACGTACACTCGGCGGCTCTGACTACGCCCGAAACGAAGACGTCGTCCGGTCGAGTTGTGGCGGCGTCATCGCTGCGACGCACGATCGCCGAACGCATGTTGAACAGCCTGCAAACGACGGCTCCGGTTACGCTCACGCGGCGAGTCGACGTCACCAACCTGCAAAATCTGCGACAGCAGTTCGCGGCTACGAAGGCAAACGTGATCCCCACTGTCACTGCAGTGCTGGTAAAGCTGACCGCAATCGCATTGGCAAAGCACGAACTGCTGAACTCGCGCTGGGAAGACGATCAGATCGTGGTTCCCGAGGGCGTTCATATGGGCATCGCGGTTGATACTCAGCAAGGGCTGCTCGTGCCGGTGATTCGCGACGTGCATCAACTGAGCCTGCTCGAAGTTGCTGCTCGACTGGAAGACATCAAGACGCGCAGCAGTTCGCGGAAGCTTACTCCCGAGGAACTGCGCGGCAGCACGTTCACGATCACTAATCTGGGACGCTTCGGCGTGGAGAGCTTCACGCCGATCATCAACACGCCGGAAAGTGCGATCCTGGGAGTCGGTGCCATCCGTCGCGAAGCTGTCGCCTTGGCGGACGATCGGATCGTTCCGCGTGACATGCTGACGCTGAGCCTGACCTTCGACCATCGCGTCGTCGACGGAGCCCCGGCCGCCGAGTTTCTGCAAACGCTCGCTGCGGGCATCGAGAATCCAGCCGCATGGCTGCTGGGCTGAGATTACGCTTTCAATGTGAGTACGATGGTTTGTGATTCGAGAATTGAAAGCTCGTCGTGCAACATTCACAGGTGCATTGATCAATCTCGTCAGAGGAGTTCCAACATGCGTCGTCTTATCAGTTGGTCATTGGTGGTTCTGGGATTGGCTTCAGGGGCGGTAATGGCTGAAGACAAGCCAACCAAACTGAAAGGCCTGCTGGTGACGGGCGGCTGCTGTCACGACTACGAGAACCAGAAGCACATCATCACAACCGGTTTGGGGCAGCGTGCGAGCATTAGCTTTGATGTGGTGCACGAAGGCGGTTCAGGACGCGACCATAAAGTGTCGGTCTACCAGCAACCTGGTTGGGCGAAGAAGTATGACGTCGTCGTACATAACGAATGCTTCGGCGACATGAAGGATGATGAGCTCGTTAAGTCCGTCGCTCAGGCGCACTTCGAGGGCGTTCCGGGTGTCTTCATTCATTGCTCGCTGCACAGCTATCGCAACGCGCCGGTGGGAGCCGATTCGTGGCGCGAGTTGCTCGGCGTAACTTCGCGACGGCATGAGAAGCAACGCGCCGAACTGGTGAAGACGTTGAAGCCGGATCATCCCGTGATGATCGGTTTTCCGAAGGAGTGGAAGACGCCGAACGGCGAGCTGTACGTCATCGAAAAGAACTGGCCGAACTGCACACCACTGGCTCAAGCCTTTGGACCAGACACGAGTCAGGAACACACCGTCATCTGGACCAACACCTTCGGCAAAGCGAAGGTTTTTGGCACGTCGCTCGGCCATCACAACGAGACCATGAATACCGAAGAGTGGCTCGGAGTTGTCTCTCGCGGCCTGCTGTGGAGCGTGGGTAAGCTCGACGACAGCGGCAAGCCCGTTTCCGGCTACGAAGGTACCGGCATCAAACCGATCGAACTGCCGAAGCTGAAGCCTGAACCTGAAAAGAAGACGGGAACATAAACGACAGAATGAGCAAGTGTGCGTGCGGTCCAGTGCTGCTAGCATGGCCATGTGACTTCAGTTTGAGCGTTGGCATGTGGTGGTCCTCGCGGAGAAATGGGGTGTGCGATGCGTCAGGTTTATCGACCTTGCTACCGGACTGTTTGCGATCGATCAGGTATGACCCGGATTGAAGTTGCGGTCGTTGTGGTTCTGCTGTTGGTAATGGCCGCCGTGTTCTTGCCCGGTTGTAGTGACGCTCGTTCGAACGCCCGGCGAATTGAGTGTCAGCACAACATGAAGCAGTTGGTCCTTGCGGCGCTCAACTCTTCGTTCAGGAAGAATGGGGAGTTACCCTGGCTTCATGAGACGTATGGGTTCGGCACGGACAAAGAAGTGCGCGTTCCCTGGACCGTCAGCCTGCTGCCTTACCTCGAACAGGTGACCTTGTTCGATGAGATCCAAGCGGATCCCTACGAGTTCCAGAATCGATCGCCGATTTTGTTGAAGCCCTTTCAGTGCCCTGTTGATGACTTCAACTCGACGACGCCGGGCGGGCTGAGTTATGTCGCCAACGCGGGCTACATTCGTGCGGATATCTTCAGTCAAAAGGCTGCTAACTGGCAGTTGGCGCATTCACTGACCGCGATCGACTGGGACAGGAATGGGACGATCGACGACGAGGATCTGAAGACGGCCTATGCGACGGGTACGTTCTGGCCCCGCACGCCGGAACCTCCCGAGGACGAGAAACTCGCGCTGCTTAAACACTCGATGTCTCTGGATTACATCTCAGTTGTTGACGGGCAATCGCACACGATTCTGCTTTCAGAGAACCGGCAGGCCCGCAACTGGCATCGAGCGGACGCATTGCACGATTTCGCATTCGGCGTCCCCGTAGATCCAGCTGCTGACTTTGTTGCCGCAGATCAAGACCAGCAACTCGCGTTCAAGCCCAGCTTCGAGAAATCGCTCCATGCACAGAATGCGTTGCCCGACGAAAACCCTAAAGCCAAACCCGGCGCTGCGGCTCGGCCTAGCTCAAATCACGATGGGTTCTTGATTGTCGGCTTCGTAGACGGCAGCGCCAAACCAGTTTCTAGCGCGATCGATTGGTCCGTCTATGTGCGACTGCTGACGCCCGGCGGACGGAAGTTCGGGCAAACTGCCGATGGGTTGGACAGCTACTAAGAACTGATTCGTCAATGTCTCAGATTCGACACGTAGTTGAAGGCCGTTGACGGCGATCTAGCCTCAACGATGTCTGAAGGGAGCTACGGCTTTTTGATCTAACTCCCCGCAGGTTACTGAAAGCGTTCCATGCTAGACTTTTTTGAAGGGCTCGTTCGAGTCGTGCTGGAGGATTATGCACTCGATCCGCAAGGGTTGCATGGGGTTGTTCATTGGGCGCGAGTCTTCGAGAACGGTTGTCGGCTCGCGGATGAAATGAAAGTCGACCGTACGGTTATCACGCTGTTTGCCGCGTTTCATGATTCGCGGCGCGTGAACGAAGGACATGATCCAGAACACGGCTTGCGGGGAGCAGTGTTGGCCGCGCAGTTTCGTGGCCGGTTGTTTGAGATCAATGACTCGGACTTTGAACGTTTTCAGTTTGCCTGCACGTGGCATACAAGCCGCACGCACCATGATGATCCGGTCATCCAGTGTTGCTGGGATGCCGATCGACTGGACCTGGGACGGGTTGGATTAGTTCCTGATCGTCGTTTCCTGAATACATCGGCTGCAAAGCAGAAAGACATCCTCGATTGGGCCTACGGTCGAGGTGCGATGGATTTCGTGCCGCCATGGATTCAGGATCTCGTTGCAGAATTACAGAAATCTGTTCGTTGAGCGGTGACGTTCAGAAATCACCGCAGGGCGAGTCCTTGAGCAGGCCCGAACTGCGGTGCTTCGTATCAGCGGCTTTTATCCAGTCAGGTTTTCTATGCCTACGTTTTCCATCAGTCAGCTCTTTGAAATTGGTTCGCGTGTTCTGACGGCTGCGGGAGTTCCAGCGAACGATGCGGCGGTGGTGGCTCAGGAACTGGCCGATGCCAACGCCGTCGGACATGACAGTCACGGCGTCATGCGGCTGATCCAGTATGCGGACGCCATCAAGAAGGGTTTCATCAAACCCGGTGTGCCGGTTGAGATCATCAAGACCGGTGGTGCGTTCACGGTCATCGACGCCCATTTCAACTTTGGGCAGGTGGCGGCGATGCTCGCGCTGGAGAAGGGCATGGCTCAAGCCCGCGAGGCGGGGACTGCGACTGTCATGATTCGCAACTGCAATCACGTCGGGCGGCTCGGGTCTTATTCGCAGAAGGCTGCGATGCTGGGCCTGGCGAGCGCGATGGCGGTCAATGCTCCGGGGCCGGGTGGAGTCGCTCCTTATGGAGGCATCGAACGTCGACTGGGAACGAATCCGATCTCGATGTCCGCGCCGTGGGGGGCTTCTGCTCTCGTGCTCGACATGACGACCAGCTCCACCGCTGAAGGCAAGCTGCGAGTCGCTTTTCAAAAGGGTGAGTCCGTGCCGGAAGGGCTCATCATTGATGCCAGCGGTAACCCAACAACGGATCCGGCGACGTTCTATGCCGAGCCCGGCGGTTCGATCCTGCCACTGGGCGGCAGTATGGGTTTCAAAGGATTCGGTTTGAGCGTGATGATCGATGTGTTCGCGGGCATGTTCTCTGGCAGCGGCGTGTGTCGCACGGATCTGCCGCGCGGTGCCAACGGCGTGTGGATGTACTTCATCGACATCGATCAGTTCATTGGTCGTGATGAGTTCAACACGTTGCTGGCGAAGTACGTCGATGTGCTGAAGGCGACGAAGAAGCTGCCCGGTGTGACAGAGATTCTGATGCCGGGCGAAATCGAGCTGCGGCGCGAACAGGAACGTCGCGCCAAGGGCGTACCGATTCCCGACGAAACCTGGCGGCAGATCACGGAGCTGGCCGCGAGCGTGGGGGCGAAGTTGGACTCGCCGGCCTGACTTCGCAGTGGCAATACGTGATCAGTTGAGTCACGCTACAACCCGATGTACCCCTGATGTGTCTCTTCCAGTGGCAACAACTCGGCGGCAACTTCATGTCTGCGAATATCCTGGATTCAATGGTCGAGCGACTGAGCGATCGGCTCAACCCGATTCTGATCAAGGAAGCCCGGCAGGCACTGAAGAGTCGCCAGTTTGCCTCAACCTTCCTGCTGTTGTTGCTGGTAGCGTGGTTGATCTCGGCGCTCGGAGTCATGTGGGCCGGTCCATCGATCGAATACGGATCTCCCGCCCGGTTCTTTTTGACGGGCTACACCTGGGTACTGGAAGCCGCAGTGCTGCTGGTTGTTCCGTTCACGGTCTTTCGCAGCATGCAGTCCGAACGCGATCAGGACACCTTCGAGCTGCTGAGCATCTCAACGCTGAAGCCGCGCCAGATTGTGTGGGGCAAATTCTGCAGCGCGATGCTGCAGACGTTCCTGTTCTATTCAGCGATTGCGCCGTTCATTGCGTTTACGTCACTGCTGCAGGGATTTGACTTCTTCGTGACGCTGTTCCTGCTGGGGGTGCTGCTGGTCTGGTCGATCAGCGTCACCATCTTTGCGCTGATGCTCAGCACGATCGGCGAGCAGAAGACGTGGCAGGTCCTGAACATGCTGGGCATTCTGGGACTGCTGCTCTGGCAGATGTTCATGAGCTTCGGATTATCTGCTTCGGTGATGATGGAGCAGCTGCCCTTCGAGGATCGTGAGTTCTGGTGGGTCATGGGAGCGCTGCTGCTGGCCTGTGCAAGCTACTTCTATCTCGCAGTGCAGATCTCCGTTTCTCGCCTGACGTTTGAATCAGACAACCGCAGCACAGGGATTCGGATTGCCTGTTCAGCGCAGTTCTGGCTGCTCTGGCTGGTGGTGCTGGGCTATCGATTGGCTTGCGACCACTACGGCGTGCACTTCGAAACGGAATTCGTGTACGTGGCGGTCATCACGTCGTGCCTGCACTGGAGCGTGGTGGGCCTGTTTGCCTGCACCGAAACAGACTTCTTGTCGCGGCGCGTGCGGCGTGGGGTGCCACGTTCAACGTTTTTCCGGGTGCTGGTAGCGCCCTGGTTGCCGGGCGGTAAGCGTGCGTTGGCTTATTTCATCGGCCATCTGCTGGCCTTAGCAGTGATTGTCGAAGCGATCCTTGGCTACTGGTCCGCCGACTTCAAGGGCAGGGTCCACGCGGGAGCTTCAGACCTCGAAACTATTCGGGCCGTCATGTGGGCGAGCATCTCCTACGTCGTGATCTACGTGACGTACGGTGCATTCTTCGGACGGCTGGCGGCGCGAGTGTCGCCTCAGCTTCGTCCGGCTCACGCGCGAGTGCTGACGGTGCTTATGGCGGCAGTCGCAACAATCGCCCCGCTCATTCCCGTGGCATTTGAATTGGTGCGTGTTTCATTCGGAGTGTACTCGTTGATCTACGTGACTAACCCGCTCATGACGATCAGTCACGTCTCAGCGCATCCGTTAGACATGATGAGCGGCACAATCCTGCAGGTTCTGGGGGTCACAGCCTGCTTCGGAGTGTTGTTCAATGTCCCCGCGATCCTGCAGGGACTGAGAGAAGTCGTCTTCGCTCTGCCGAAGCCTGGCACTCAGGCAGCGCCGGCGCTTCAACCTGCGACCGAGCAGGCCTGATCGGACTAAGAAGAGGCTCAGAACCCATACCTGACGCGAGCCCAAAGCGACGCGGCAAGTCTTCCTCGAGGCTGCTACTACAGCACTTCGTGGATCGGCTGGATGCCGTCTTCGACCATGTATTGAGGAACGCCAGCGGTATCGAAGATACGCACCTGGCGAGTATCAATGCCGGCGTTCTTGTAGAGCGTCGCAAAGACTTCCTGGAACTTGACGGGGCGTTCAACGGCGTATTCGGCGTAGCGGTTGGTCTTACCGATGACCTGACCGGTTCGCATACCGCCGCCCGCGAGCATCGCGCACGACACCTGCGGCCAGTGGTCGCGGCTGTTCATATTGTTGATTTTTGGCGTGCGGCCGAATTCACCCCACACGACGACCGACACATCTTTGTCCATACCGCGTTCGTGAATGTCGGTGACCAGTGCCGACAGAGCCTGATCGAGCAGCGGGAATTCTTCACGCGACATCGGGAAGTTCATACCGTCGCCGCCGTGCCAGTCCCAGCGGCTGTAGTTCAGCGAGACGTACCGAGCACCCGCTTCGACCAGTCGACGAGCGACGCACAGGTTCTCCACCATGCGGGGAGCACCGTCGCGCTGGAACTTCTCGTCGCTCTTACCGTAACGGGCGAGGGTACGCGGATCTTCCTTGGAGAGATCAAGTGCCTCGGCCAGCTTCGACGTGGTGAGAATGCCAATCGCCTGCTGGGTATAAATATCCATGCTATCCATCACGCCCTTCGAATCCGCTGAACGGCGGAAGCCATCGAAGGATTTCATGAGCTGATCGCGGTCGCGCAGGCGGTCTAGGGTGATACCCTGCAAGACCATGCCTTCGGACGAACTGCGGGCCTTGCTGCCCAGCAAGTTGAATGGCGTCTGTGAGACTCCGAGGAAGCCGCCGTCAGCGGGTTCACCCCAGGTGCGGTTGCCGACGGTGTACATCAACGCGACGTTCGGCGGGACAGCCCCGTTGACGTTGCCCTGCAGCTTTGACACCCATGAACCGGCGGCTGGCCAGCCTCCCGGCGGACGGCGATCGGACTTCTTGCGGCCAGTCATACACTGGTAGCCGTCGTGCAGACCGTCGGCGTCGGCTATCGACCGCACGGGAATGAACTTGTCCATCATCTGCGCCATGCGCGGGAACAGTTCACAGATTTCGATCCCCGGAACATTGGTCGCAATCGGACGGAACTCGCCGCGCACTTCGGCGGGCGCGTCCGGCTTCAAATCCCACAGGTCGATGTGCGACGGTCCGCCGGGCATGTAGACATTGATAATGGCCTTGTGAGACGAACCGCTGCGAGTTTCTGCCTCCGCTCGCAGGACTTCCGGCAATGCCAGTCCGCCCAGCGCGAAACCACCGATGGTGAGGAAGTCCCGGCGTGAAATTCCGTCGCAGTAACCCTGCTGGCTGCGTGGAGATCGGCCCAGAATCGTCAGCATGAGTGACTCCTGAAAGCGGTGGTTCAAGTCGCGAGGCAGGTGGATGCCGTCAAAAGGAATCGACGGCGGCAGGTGGACTACTCAGTCCAAAATCTGAAGCAGCGAGCGCAGAGCACCAATTGAACGCGGATGTGCGGTGCGACGCAACCCCTTCAGCTGCAGATTGGTGCATCTGCGTGCTCATTCTCGTCCGGTTGTCGGGCGTGGACGGCTGCGGGTGGCTATAGTCGCTCCGCTTGCCCAAAACGGAGGATTCCATGACCGGATTGAGATCATTGTTGTTGCTGGCCATCTGCGTCAGCGTGGTGTTGTCATCCAACCTCGGACGAGCGGACGACTGGCCGCAATGGCTGGGACCGCAGCGGGACGGCATCTGGCGCGAAACGGAGATCATTGAAAAGATTCCTGCGTCCGGCCTGAAAGTTCGCTGGAGAACGCCCATCGGGTCGGGCTATTCAGGACCGTCGGTCGTCGGTTCGCGAGTCTTCATCACCGATCGCAAGATCAATGAGGGCGCTGATCCTCAAAGTCCGTTCCAGCGCGGTGCTGTGCCGTCACTGGAGCGTGTGCTGTGCCTCGATGAAGCCACCGGCAAGGTCATCTGGGAGCATGCCTATCCCTGTGTCTACACCGTGAGTTACCCCGCCGGCCCGCGATGTACGCCGACCGTCAGCGGTGATCGGGTCTTCGCACTCGGCGCTGAGGGCCATCTGAATTGCCTGACAATTGAGAAGGGCGAAGTGATCTGGGGCCGCGATTTCAAGAAAGACTACGGCTTGAGGCTGTCACCCACTTGGGGCTTTTCGTCGCATCCGTTGGTGGACGGCAACAAGCTGATCTGTCTGGTGGGCGGTGAGGGTTCAGCGGTCGTCGCTTTTGATACCGCAACCGGCAAGGAAGTCTGGAAGTCGCTCTCGGCGACTGGGCCGCATGGGCCCGGCTACGGTCCGCCGATGATCTATGAGGCGGCCGGAGTTCGACAGCTCATTGTCTGGCTGCCGGATGCCATCAACTCGCTGGACCCAGAAACCGGCAAGCTGCTTTGGTCGCACCCGTTTGGTTCCAAGGAAGGTCTTACGGCACCCACTCCGCGCAAGTTTGGTGACCTGCTGTTTGTAACTTCGTTCTACGACGGTCCCTGCATGTTGAAGCTGGATCAGAACAGGCCGGGCGCGACAGAACTGTGGCGCGGCAAAGGCAAGAACGAACGCCAGACCGATGGCCTGCACTCGATCATGCCGACACCGTTCATCGTTGATGGCTACATCTATGGTGTGTGCAGCTACGGCCAGTTGCGTTGCCTGAAGGCCGATACCGGCGAACGTATCTGGGAAGATCTCACTGCCACTGCGGCCAACAAGGCGAGGAATGCTCGCTGGGCGAACGCGTTCTTGGTGCAGCAGGCCGACCGTTTCTTCATCGCGAATGAACAGGGCGAGCTATTGATCTCACGGCTGACACCCAAGGGCTATAAGGAACTCAGCCGAGCGCCGTTGCTCAAGCCGACCGGCAACGCCGGAGGCCGCTCCGTCGTCTGGTCGCATCCCGCATTCGCTCACCGCTGCGTGTTCGCCCGCAACGATGAGGAAATCGTCTGTGCGTCATTGGCAGCGGAATGAATCCCGCGACTGCGCAGCATTGCATTTCGGCCACGGATCAAACACAGATGAAGCACGGATAGAGTTAATCCTCTGGATTAATGAGTCTTCGTGCGATGTTTCATCCGTGGCCTCTAATCAACGGGAAGAACGATATGGCTGGTTCCCTGCGTGCGTGTGGCTTCGCGATTGTGGTGTTGACGATGTTGCTCAGCGGCTGGAGTAGCGAGGCTGTGCGGGCTCAGGACGCCCAGCAGCTCGAAAGCTACTTGCGGCTGCACTACGTCAAGCATGAGTACCAGATTCCGATGCGCGATGGCGTGAAGCTCTTCACGTCCGTGTTCGTGCCGCGTGATACGACCAAGACCTATCCCATCATGATGAAACGCACGCCGTACGGAGTCGGTCCGTATGGCGAAGACAAGTATCCCGCTCGAGTTGGTCCCAGCGATCACTTTGTGAAAGCCGGTTACATCTTTGTGAATCAGGACGTGCGCGGCCGCTTCATGTCCGAGGGCGAGTTCGTGCAGGTCACTCCACACCGACCGAACAAGACGAAACCGACCGAGACCGACGAGAGCTCGGATACGTATGACACCATCGAATGGCTGCTGAAGAACGTTAAAGGCAATAACGGTCGCGTGGGCATGGCAGGCATTTCGTATCCCGGCTTCTACGCCGCTGCCGGCATGATCGACGCGCATCCGGCGTTGAAAGCAGTATCACCGCAGGCGCCCGTCGCCGATTGGTACTTCGACGACTTCCTGCATCATGGATCGTTCTTTCTGGCGCATGCGTTTCGCTGGCTGACGAGCAATGCCACCGAGCGTCCCAAGCCCACCGCCGAACCCGCGAAGCCTTTCGTTTACCCGACGCCTGATGGCTACAAGATGTTTCTGGATGCCGGTTCGATCGAGAACATCAACAAGCTCTACCTGAAGGACACCATCCCGTTCTGGAAGGACATGATGGAGCATCCGAACCGCGACGAATTCTGGCAGAAGCGAGCCCTGATGCCGCATCTGAAGAACGTCGCTCCGGCGGTAATGACCGTCACAGGCTGGTACGACGCGGAAGACCTATATGGTTCGTTCAAAACGTATCAGGCCATCGAAGCGATGAACCCGAAGTCGAACGCGGTATTGGTCGTCGGCCCGTGGCACCACGGCGGGTGGGCGTCCGTGGATGGAGATCAACTCGGTGTCGTCAACTTTGGATCGAAGACCTCTCTGTTCTATCGCGCCGAAATTGAGCTGCCGTTCTTCGAGAAGTATCTGAAGGGCAAGGACGTTCCGGCACCTGCTGAGGCGACTGTGTTTGAAACCGGCTCGAATTCGTGGCGCACCTTCGACCATTGGCCGCCGAAGAACCTGCAGCAGAAGCAACTGTTCGCGAAGGCGTCAGGCAAACTGGAGTCATCCGCGCCTGCCGCCTCTACCGCGAAAGACACCGGCTTCGATGAATACGTCAGCGATCCGAATCGCCCGGTGCCCTACACGGCGGTGACGACCAACAGAATGACGATTGAGTACATGACCGACGACCAGCGTTTTGCAGCCCGACGTCCTGATGTGGTCGTCTATCAGACCGATGCACTCGAGGATGATCTCGTGATCGCAGGTCCTTTGGACGTTGATCTGTGGTGTTCAACAACGGGTACGGACGCGGATTGGATCGTCAAGCTGATCGATGTACATCCCGATGCGCCCGATCCAACGCCTTTGGCCAGCCATCAGATCATGATCCGCAGCGAAGCGTTCCGCGGTCGCTTCCGGAACAGCTACGAAAAGCCGGAAGCCTTCAAGCCCGGCGAACCGACGCGAGTCCGCTTTGAACTGCTCGACGTGCTGCACCGTTTCAAGAAGGGGCACCGAGTGATGGTGCAGATCCAGAGCACCTGGTTCCCGCTGGTGGACCGCAATCCTCAGACCTTCGTGCCGAATATCTACTTCGCGACTCCCGATGATTTCCGGTCTGCGACGCATCGCATTTACCGCGACCAGTCGCACCCGACGAGTATCAAGTTTGGAGCCTTGCCTGTCAGCAAGACCGTGGCGCCGTAGTTAACTCGCAGTTCTGCCCGGCGGGCCTACTTCGCAGCGTTCTCGCGAAGTCTGTCTGCCAGTCGAACCAGCAGTCGGCGGTGTTCTGCGGGTTCTTGAGCAGCCACGTTGCACAGATCCCAGATGTCTTCCGGTTTGACGAACATCAAGCCGGGCAGGTCCGGTCCTTCGGCGAAGTCATGGCCAACCACGTCTTCGTTCGATAGCCCGCGCAAGAGACGATCGGACGTACGAAGTCCGATTTCTCCCAGCGGGCTGAAGTGCCACGCCACGCGTTCTGGATCGGGGTTAGCATCGAGGCACTTAAGCAGGCTCGCACCATCAGAGGTAGAGCTGCTAGTCACCTTGAACCAGTCGAGCAGTGTTGCAGCCACGTCCGGCGGCTGGACGAGATCATGATGTCGAGTACCCAGCGTCGAGGACTCGCCGGGTAGTAGCAACAACGGCGTCCGTAACCCGGCATGTACCAGCTCCGACGCTTGATCCTCAATGAGATCCGGTGGCAGAAAGTCCGCTCGCTCATTCAGGCTTTGCCCGCAGGCAGCTGAAACCATCAACAATGTTTCGTTGCTGGTGGGCCAACAGGTATCCAGCAACTTGCCCAACCAGTGGTCGAGTAACGTCACATAGCTGCCAAACAACAAGCGAGACATGCGGTGCAGAAGATCGAGCACCTCGGGGTCATCGGTAATGGAGACGGCCTCGCCTTCCTCAACTTCCGGAGCGAAGAGATCCTCTGACAAGACGATCTCCCGCAATTCCTCATCGGACCCCAGTTGTTCCAGCATGTCGCGAGCGGCCTGACGAATCTGTCGGGCACGCCGGGCGGCCGGAGTTTGCTCGTCGGGTTCCTCGGAATCCTCGTCCTCTTCCAGCGGGATGAGTTCCTCGAGATACAACTCCGCGAAGAACTGCGGTGGCATCCATGGCGTCGGGATGCCGCGCGAGTGCACCCACACCAAGGCGTTCTCATCGGCAGGTAGTGCTTGCCAGACTTCGCCGGCTCGCTGCACGGCACGGGCAAACGGGACGGTTTCAGAAGCCTCGTCGAGACCATCTGCTCCTGAAACCTCCTCGGCGTGGTCAAACAGCTCAGTGGGCAGACTTTCGAGCGACTCGGCGATTAAGTGGCATTTCACTCCCGCAGTTCGCAATTCAGCGAGTGCCGTCGGGCTGGTCGCCTTGTGGGAACTGAAGAACTCGAAGCGGCCCGTCCACCACGGATGATTCGGACCGGCGGGGCTGGGGATCTCGGCAAAGTGCTGTTCGAAAACCGCAGCTCGCGCAGCCAGGCGATCCATCGCGGGAGTTTCGATCCACTCATTGCCGTAACAACTCAGGAATTCAGCGGGCAACCTGTCGAACGTAATGACGATGGCTTTCATCCGCTGTAGGTACTCTCAAAGTTGCGATGGGGTTAGTGGAGACAGTGCAGTTCAACGGCTCGTACTGAACCAGAGATTTCACATTAGACCTTGTGGAAACTTACAAATCGACAGCCCCGACCGCCGAGACAAGCTCGAATCAGCGAACTTCTGCTGAGACGGCTTGAAACGCGACCGCCATCCCGCCGAAGATTCTTGAGCTGCAGTTAGACACCGCAAGTTCCTGCCCGTTCGCTTATCGATCAGTCCCGCCTTAACACGCGTCAAACCGTCTGTCTGGAGTCGCAATGCTCTCTGCCTGGGAAGCTGCCGATTGGACCCGCCGTCGCTGGTTGCAAGCGGGTGCGTTCGCCGCGTTGGGATCGTCCACGCCGCACTGGCTATCGCGGTTGGCTCAAGCCGGAGAGAAAACGGCGAAAGCCAAGAACGTACTGGTTATTCTGGAGCAGGGCGGCGTTTCACACATCGATTCCTGGGATCCAAAACCGGATGTCGTCAGCGAGCACCGCAGCTCCTATCAACCGGTCGCGACGACCGTGCCGGGGATGTTCTTCACCAGTGTGCTGCCGAAAACGGCCGCGATTGCTCACAAGCTGTCCGTCGTGCGATCCTTCCATCACACCAAGGCCGGAGCCGACGCACACCCCAACGGCACGCAATACATCTTGTCTGGAGCCCACCCCAGCAGCCCGCAGACGATGCCGGACATTGGCTGCATTGTCTCCAGGACCTGCGGCACCACCTGCCCCGATCTGCCGCCCTATGTGATGGTACCCGGCAATCACGAACAGGCTGCCGAGACTCGCACCGGCTTTCTGCCCGAAGGCTTCAAGGTCTTCAAGACCGGCGGTGGTGACGTGTCTCATCCCGGCTGGAAGGTCAACGACCTGCTGCCTCGCCCGGAGAATCAGGCAAATCGTTTTGCCGGACGGCAGTCGCTGCTGACGAATCTGGATCAGAGTTTCGGTCGCGCGGGCTCACCAGCACCGACCACTGAAGGCATGAATCGTTTCTACGATCAAGCGTTCTCGATGCTGACCAGCTCGGCCGTGACGCGTGCCTTCGACGTGCAGTCAGAACCCGCTGGCGTGCGTGAACGTTACGGAGCCGGTCATCGCGGCGCCTGCTATCTGGTCGGTCGCAAGCTGATCGAAGCGGGCGTGCGTTTCGTCACGGTCGACGTTCGCTGGCCACACATGCCCGGCAAACCCGGTGGCGGCAATCTCAACTGGGACCATCACGATTTCATCTACGCCTCCGAGACCTGCGAACTCCCTGGAGCCAGCGGAGCTGGAGCTGGCCGCTACGGCTTCGCTCACTGGGTGATGATGGGTAGCCTCGATCAGGCTTACGCTGCGTTGATTGACGATCTCGACGAACGTGGCCTGCTGGCCGAAACGCTGGTGTGCTGGGTGACAGAGTTCGGTCGCACGCCGCGCATCAACAAACATCAGGGCCGTGACCATTGGCCGCACGCCTACACAATGGTCTTCGCCGGGGCCGGAGTGCGAGGCGGTCAGGTGATCGGAGCGACCGACGCTGATGGCGGGTATGTAGCAACTCAGGGTTACACCCCTGAAGATTACGCCGCTACGGTCTATGAGAAATTGGGTATCAACCGCGACCTGCCGCTTTATACCCCCACCAAACGCCCCGTCTACTTCGGTCACATGGGCGAACCCATTTCTGGTCTTCTCTGATCAGACATTGGTTTAAACAGCATCCACCAAGGGCGTGAAGAAAAAACGCCAAGAGCAAACGCATTGATAATCCACAGATGAAACACGGATAAGTTCGCCGCAATACGCCTTATCCGTGTTCAATCTGTGTTTCATCCGTGGCTCAGATCCTTACAGCCGAGGATTGGCCGGTTTCACGGGTGCCATGAAATTCGGCGCACCTTTGACCTTCACTTTGCGTGAATACACCTTGTCGCCACAGGTGGCGTACACGGTGTCGAAGTCCGCACCGCCGAAGGTCAGGTTGGAAACCTTGCCGTTCGGCGTGGGGATGATGCAGTTGACGCGGCCGGGCTGGTCGCAGACCTGCAGGCCCATGCGAGTAGCGACCCACACGCGGCCATCGCGATCGACTTCCACTCCGTCCGCGCCGCTGTCTTCGGCGGTGTCCGGCACGTGCAGATGGAAGTATTTTTGCTTGTGCTCCAGCGAACCATCCTTCTGGACTTGATAGCTGTAGACCCAGTGCGTGCGGCTGTCGGCGACGTACAGCAGTGACTGATCGGGTGACAGCGCCAAACCGTTGGAGAACCTCAAGCCGCTATCAACCACCTTCTTCTCGCCGGTGGTGTTGATGTACCAGACCTTGCTGGGATCCGTGCCGTTCCAGCCGGGATTGGTGACATACACGCCGCCGTCACTCTTTACGACTAGATCGTTGCCACGGAAGCCATCGGTGATCGTCGTGCCTTTACCTTCAGGATCATAAGCAATGATCTGCTCGGCACCGCCCGCAACCGCGAACAAGCGACCGTCCGGGCCGAATGATTGGCCATCGCCCTTCTTCGAGTCATCCAGAAACACAGTGACCTTGCCATCCAGCCACACCTTGTAGGTCTTGCTGCTGCCGACATCGTTGTAGAAGACCTCACCCTTAGCGTTGACCGCCGGGCCTTCGGTAAACTTGTAACCCTCACCGACCAGCTTCCAGTCTTCGCCGGGGAGCAGAATCTCTTTCAACTGGGGCGAGCCACCGCCCACCTTGATCTCGGCCGGCCAGTCTTTCCATAGCCAGCGCATCGCGTCGGGAAAGAGTTCCGTCGCGTGCTTGCCGTTGTGTCCGCCGTCGCCCCAGTTATGAGTGACCTCATAACCCGCGAACGTCAGCGAGCGTTCCATCGCCTGATTCGCCATCCACCAGTCACCGCCGTAGATGTTGAGATCGTTGCTGCCGTCTTCGAGGAATACGCGCAGCGGCTTCGGTTCATACTTGCGGATCAACGTCGAATAGTTGTGACCGCCACGCAGGCCGACATAGGTGCCGATGGCGCTGAAGATTCGACGAAATGCGTCCGGACGTTCCCAGGCGGCCGTGAAGGCACAGATCGCGCCGCTGCTCGCACCACCGATGGCGCGGTCGTTGCCATTCTTCGATAGCACAATCGCGCGACCGTCAGACGTCTTCATGGTTTCGACTTCGGGCAGCAGTTCTTCCAGCAGGAAGCGGGCATAGCCGTCACCGAGGCCGTCGTATTCAAAGCTGCGGTTGAAGCGGTCCAGAGCTTGTTCGTTCGGAGCCTTCACGCGGCCCGGCGTGACGAAGACGCCGATGGTGATGGGCATCTCCTTCTTGTGAATCAGCTCATCGAACACTGCCGGGGCGTTGTACTGCACACCGTCCTGATTCACGTAGACACACGCCGGTTTGGCGGGGTCGTATTGCTTCGGGATATAGACACTGACCTCGCGGGTCGTGCCCGGGAAGATCTTGCTTTTCTCAAACGTCTTCTTGATGACCTCGCCCTTGGGAGCGGCAGGCTTGGCGTCTTCCGCAGAACTCAACGAGTTCCCGCCAAACAGCAGTCCCAACGAACAAGCGAGGGCCAAACGCGATCTGAAGCGCAGCATGAACGCAGTCCTCCAAGAGCACAGATATGTGATTCACCAAATATTTAGCCACGGATCAAACACAGATGAAACACGGATAAAGAATGAAGTCTGCGAAGCAGTTTCGTTATCCGTGTTTCATCCTTGGCCTCGTTGATCCGATCTCAATCAAAGGAGTGGTAGTCGAACCTCAGGTTGCTGAGGACTCAAGCGTGACGCCGTATTCGTCAGCAACGGCCTTCAGCTTCGCCAGCACGTCAGCAGGCAGGTTGATCCCATTCGTCTGGGCGCGACGATGCAGAGCCCATTCGCGCTCGCCGGGCAACAGGACTCGTTCGACGCCCTCAGCAGTCGGCGCCGAATGGATCTCATCAATCAGCTTCCGCATTCGTTCGGCGAACTTCTCCGGCGAGGCGATGGTCGCAACATCGATCGCCACGAATGATGCATTGTGCCAAGACGGCTTGGAAGGTTCGTCGAAGATCCAACTGCCAACTTCCCACGTAATGCGACCGCCGGGCAGCACGCCCGCGAGAACCTCGCACCACAAACCGAAACCGTAGCCCTTATGTCCGGCCATCGGAGCCAGCGACGCATTGTGCGGATACAGGCTGCCGTCTGTCGTCGGATGTCCGTCAGGTCCGATGAGCCATGTTGGCGGAATCGGCTCGCCGCGTTGATGAGCCGCGTACACCTTGCCACCAGCAACAGCCGCCGTGGCCATGTCCAGCAGAATCGGATCGCCGTTGCCGACAGGAACTCCGTAGGCGATCGGGTTGCTGCCCAGCACGGCACCGCGCGAACCAGGAGCCGCGACGCTGGGCATATCGTTCCCCGTCACCATGCTGATAAGACCCGCGCGAGCCGCCATCGCCGAGTAATACCCCGCCGCTCCAATGTGGCCGGTGTTCCTCAGACCGACATAGGCCACGCCGACCTGCTTTGCTTTCGCAATCGCCGTCTGCATCGCGAACACACTGCCAACTTGCCCCAGCGCCGAGTCCCCATCAATTACCGCCCACGCCGGACCTTCGCGTTCAATCCGGGGCTTGCCGGCAGCGCGGTATCCACCACCCTTCAGCCGATGCAGATAGCCGCCCAGCAGCTTCGTGCCGTGAGTAAACACGCCCATCGCGTCTGTCGTGACGAGCGCCTCGGCCGTCGTTTGAGCGTCCTGCGGCGAGACATTGACCTTGGCCAGAGCCTGCTGGCAGAACGACGTCAAAGCGGAAATCGAAATCACGGATGCCTCGTTCACTGAGCTGAAGAATGACCTGACTTACATCACAACCACACCGCGATTGCACGAATGCCGTCTGGACGCGGAAGGCACCAACCCTTGTAAGATGCCATTCCCAACACGTCCACCTTCCCGAGAAGCGTGGACCCAGGCGAAGTGGCAGTTCTGTTTTGGAGTGTTCGCAATGCTGAGTAATCCTCTGGCCCGGCAGGCAGACTCTTTGAGTTTTTCGAGCTTGGCTTCTTTCCAAGGCCATCAACCGTGGCACAAGACAAGTCTGCGAGTCTCGCGACGACTGGTGGTCGTGGTGGCACTCCTGTGGATCTCGGTGTGGGGTGCTCGGGCCGGTGCTGCAGAAAAAGTTGTTGATCAGTTCTTCGATTCCAAGGGCGTCAAGATCCGGTATCAGGTGCAGGGAGAGGGTGAACCGCTCATTCTGCTGCACGGATTCACGGCAAGTATCGAAGGCCAATGGGAAGCGCCGGGGATTCGAGCCCGGCTGGCGAAGGATTTTCAGGTCATCGCGCTGGACGCACGCGGGCACGGCAAGAGCGACAAGCCGCATGACGCCATGCAGTACGGCCGCGAGATGATCGGCGACGTCGTGCGGCTGATGGATCATCTCAAGATCGCGAAGGCACACATCGTCGGTTATTCGATGGGTGCGTTCATGACCAACCGCTTCCTGGCTCAGCACCCCGATCGCTTCATCACGGCGACCTTGGGTGGTGCCGGCTGGAAGAAGCCCGACCACGATCCCCTGGGCACTCTCGATAAACTTGCCGAGTCCCTCGAAGCCGGGAAAGGGATTACCCCGCTGCTGGAATTACTCAACCCTGTGGGAAGACCAAAACCGACTCAACAGCAACTTGATACCATCAATTTCTTCATCATGGCGACCAACGATCAAAAAGCCCTCGCCGCCTGCGTCCGAGGCATGGCCAATCTGTCCGTCACAGAAGCCGAATGCCGAGCCAACAAGATCCCCACACTGGCCATCGTCGGAGCCAACGATCCTCTGAAACTCACCGTTGACGATCTGGCTCAAGTGATGCCCGAATTGAAGGTCCAGGTGATCGACGGCACCGATCACGTCACCTGCTTCTTTCATCCGAAATTCGTTGAAGAAGTGAAAACATTTGTTGCGGCACACTCAGTGGCAAAGTCTCTGCCCTTGGACCAGCAGCGATAAGCCCGCGAGCGTCTTGGATCGCTAACTCTGGGCGCCTCAATCGCCCGAGACGGTCAATCGAGGCCGCCCAGCGCGCCTGGTGCAGCCCACACTTGTTGATCACAGTCACTTCAGTTTCGGTCGCGGGTCCGGCACTTTGGCTCGCTGTTCCTGTTGCATCTTCCAACCAGGCATCTGAGCGAGCCATTCCCTCGCGACCTCTTCCGGTCCGTCGATCAATATCAGTCGAGGCATCTCGTCGATGATCTTCACTCGATCGTCTGATCGCATGCCGTCAGGCACTTCCCCATTTGCTGCAGTAGTATCAATTGGCTTTGGCTGATGCAAAGTGAAACGTGGCATGAAAAGCTCCTCCGTCCTCAGGCGGGGAGTCCTTTCCCCTCATTAGTGATGCCCAATCCAAGTGATTGCGCCTGAGCGAACAGCAGATCCTTGATTGCGTCAGCCCGGTTTGCATTTCGGGGCATGTTCAACACGGCCGGACTGTTCGCCAGCAAGCGAGCGAGGACACCAGTTACAGCCGGGCAGGCCATCGAAGTCCCACTTAGCGGAGCATACCCGCCAGGCACAGTCGAAACGACACCAACTCCGGCACCGGCCACGTCCAGTGCCGGCCCGACGTTCGAGAAAGCCGCCAGAAAGTTCTTGTTATCAGTTCCAAATGGTGCAACTGCGTCTCCAGACTCGCTGGATTTGGTCGGAAACGTCCCTTTGCGTCCAACCGCAGACACGGCAATTGCGAGATCGTCCATCGCCGGGTAGCTGACGGGCTTGCGTCCGTCGTTTCCGGCAGCAGCCAGAACCACTACCCCAGCCGCGTGCGCTTCTGCGATGGCATCTCTGACGGCGGTATCCACCACCGGTAGGCTAGTTTCCCCGTCATGATCGAAACTGAGGCTCATATTTAACAGGTCGCATCCGTCCTGCACGCCGCGTCGAATCGCCTTCACCAATCCAAAGCTGGACCCGGAGTTTTCGGTGTTATCAAACACGCGGTAGGAGAAGATATCGGCCCCAGGCGCAATGCCCCGCATGCCGGTCGGTGCCGCCCCTCGTCCAGCGATGATGCCCGCAACATGCGTACCGTGTGCCCCGCTCGCGCCGAACTGATTTTCCGGCGATCCCGGCACGCACCCCAACCCCCCGGTTACCACCAAGTCTGGATGAGCCAAGTCCACTCCCGAGTCAATGACACCGACCTTGACGCCAGTTCCAGCGGTCAGCACCCCGCCGATGGTGTGGAAGTGTTGAAGTGAATCCGTTGCAGACAGGTTCACCGGCTCAAGATTGATCGATAACGTCCCTTCGGTGGGGATGTTTTTCCCCAGAAAACTCCACAGGCCAGGGAGTTCGTGCTGGGCGTACACGCGCTCGTAGTTAGCACTACCTGTGATGCTCAACGTAACCTTTCCCGTGCTGGATGTAGTTCCCGATGTACCAACTCGGTTGGCGAAGTCCGTGAATCCGACGACGTCGACTCCGGCGACACCAGCGCCGGTTGCTACGTTCGTAACGGTGACGACGAGTTTCTTGGCCGCTGCAGGCGTCGCACCCGCTGGCTTCGCCAATCGCTGACGGAGGCCGACAATCGCCACGGCAGGGCGATAGAAAACCTCGGGGACGGCGCGTAGCCCGGGCTGCTCGAACCGCAGAGCGGAGATCATTTCCGGCGTCGCTTCGATTAGCTTGACTCCGTCCTCGTTGAGCGATGCCACCAGCTTGAACGCAGTTTCCTCCACCTTGGCACTGCCTTTAGCAGTTGCCTTGACGATTCCTCTGAGCCGAGTTCGGAGAGATGCCACGCTGGCGTTACGGGACAACGCCGTCAACGCCGCGGTGGCATCTAGGCTCGCAGTACCGAGCGACGCCTGCAGACCTTGAGCTGGAAGAATCAGGTAACGCGTCGGACGAGCCATGGCAGAAGTTCCTCGATAAAGTAGATCTGAAACCACTGTCAAGAATTGTACAAATTATCTGATCTGGCATCAAGTCAGGCGTCGCGTTGAATCGCCAGACCTGAATGACGCAGTGAGTCGGGTCTTGCCTCATGGGCCTTTTCTGAGTCGTCCGCACAAGGCTAATATGCGATTAATTTGATACTGTCAGAGCGCATGAACGTACTCGTCAGCGATTGACTAATAATTATTATTGATAGAATTCCTCGTCGAGCTACGCGGGTGGCCACGGTTGCCAGTTTGCTGGCTACCGGGAGCGCTCAGCGGCAAGAGGTTAGACAGAACGAACGCCTGTTATTGCGGCTTCGCCGCCCCAGTAGGCGAAAACGCCAACCGGGACCGCCCGCGAGTAGGAGCATGGTCATGGGCCGGTTGTTGAAACTTCGACTGCCGTTCGAGCTTCCTGCGCTGCTGGCTCTGTTGGGAATCTCGTTTGTTGCCACGAGTACGTCTTACAGAGCTTCTATTTCAGACAAATGTTCGCTGCATGACTTCATCTACGGTGTCTGCCTCACCGCCATGATGGCCGCAGTGCTGGCGGTCTTACACGCCCGCAAGTACCTGCATTCGTGGGCCATCACCGCGTTCGCGATTGGAGTCTCCGCGTTTGTGATACTCGGTGGAATTGACACTTGGTCAATCGGATCATTTCTGCTGGGCGGGGTGTTCGGAATTGCCCTCGGATTTGCTCACCGACAAATCAAGTATCCCATCACCGCCCTCGTCCTTAGCTTTGCGTGTATGCTGGTGCTGTTGTTTCAATTCAACTGCGTCGTAGAAATGCTGATCCCCGGCTTCCTGCCAGGCGACTTTAACTCCGTTGAGTTGATTATCCCGCCTGTTGCCTGGGTGATGGCAATCATCCGAGGCCGGAACGAACGCAAGGTACAAGAGGTTCGCAAGAATGAACGCGCAGTGTCTTAGCCTCTTGCGGCTTCGCCGCCCCGGTAGGCGAAAACGCAAACCGGGGCCAACTACGATATCACTTCGGGGCATGTCCGATACGCCTACACTCGTGATCAAGGTGCAGTCTGACTCGGTTTGCCAAGGCGACTATATCACTTTCGAATTCGCTCCACAGCGACGCGACGAGTGGGTACTCAAGCACACGCAGAATGGTGCTTCCGTCTCCTTCGTCGAAGACGATGTGAAAAAGTTGCGATGCCTTAGAAACTCTCTCGATGCTATTTATATCAGAACGATTTGCGTGCCGTAGCCAACCAATTTCTTTGAAGGCATCACTTATCGCGAGGCACAGTTTTGTACTTAAAGGCACCCTCACAAGCGCCAGGTACTTATTGCCTGCTTTCAGAATCGGAAACCCATTGATGGTTTGCCCAATACTCTCCGCACCGCACTTGGAGGACACCAACGCCCAGAACTGCGCCGCGTGATCAAGGGCATCAACACTGAGAATGTCAACAACTCCGTTCATAATCGGTTACTCCATTGTGATCTTTACGATCGGTCACGAATGTTGAGGTGACGTTTTGCAATTGCCCATCGGGCTCCCAGGACCCCCTGTGCCGATGGCACCACCGGCGATACGGGTTCGTCGTCCGCGCAATCAGGACTCGCGTCCATAAGATCCTTCGGAATCATGCAGTCCTGCGCCATCCTTTTGATATATGGACAAACTGCATTAGATTCACTTGAAGAATCGCGACCATATCGCAGTTCTTTAGGGATTTATGGTCTCAGTCCAACTGGCTCCATAGGTAAGCAATTCTGTGCTGCTGGCTCGGAGACCATCAGATTCACGCCGCCGCAATCCATGATGTGCAATCACATTGACTCTAGTCATCATGGTTGATGTCATATTGTCAAGTGAAATGTGCAAAATTTGAACAGCGTCTTGGCCATCGTATGACGGGTACTCGAACAGGATCGCGACAATGAGTTAGCAGTTGATCGGAATGCCGAGGGTCCTGCACGTGCCTTACTCTTCGAACGTGGACTTCTTTCTAAGCAGGTGGTGGTAGTTTTGGGCGAAGCGGTGGGCTTCGTCGCGGACGTATTGCAGGAGGCGCAGGGCGAAGGAGTGGCGGCTCAGGATGCGCGGGTCGGATTCGCCGGGGAGGAAGACTTCTTCTTCCCGCTTGGCCAGTGAGATCGTGAAGGGCGGATCGATGCCCAGGGCCTGCATGGCGGCCATGGCCGAGCTGAGTTGGCCTTTGCCGCCGTCGATCAGCAGCAGGTCGGGGAAGGGCTCGCCTTCCTGAGACAAACGGCGGAAGCGGCGGGTGATGACTTCATGAATGGACGCGAAGTCGTCGACGCCTTGCACGGTGTTGATCTTGAAACGCTTGTAGCCGTGCTTGAACGGCAGGCCGTCGATGAACTGCACGAGGCTGGCGACGGTCTCGCCGCCTTGCAGGTGCGCGATGTCCACGCCCTCAATGCGCCGCGGCAGCTTTTCCAGCTTGAACGCCTTGCGTAAGCCGGCCAGGCCGCGCTTGGGGTCGATCTGAAAAACTTCGGGCTGCACGTGATCGTTCAGGTTGCCGCGCAGGTTGATGGCTTCCAGGGCCTTCATTTCGTCCCGGATGCGCGCGGCACGTTCGAATTTCAGTTCCGTCGAGGCGAACTGCATCTCGGCCTGCATCTCCTTCAGCAGGCGACGCTTCTTGCCGTCCAGAAACAGCCGCAGGCGGCGAATGTTCTTCTTGTAGTCTTCCTGGCTGATCCGCAGGTTGCAGGGAGCGGTGCATTGATTGATGCTGGCCAACAGGCACGGTCGGAACCAGCGCCAGCGTTCTTCGGTGTCGTCGATGTCGAGTGAGCAGTTGCGGAACCGGAAAATCTTCTGCAGGACTACGATCAGGGCGCGGAGCTTCTTCGCACTGGTGAAAGGGCCATACAACTTCACGCCGCGAGATCTTGGCTTGCGAGTGAATTCGACGCGCGGAAACGGCTCGCGAATCCAAATCTGCAGGTACGGAAAGGTTTTGTCGTCCTTGAGTTCCGTGTTGAAACGCGGGCGAATGTCCTTGATCAGCCGAGCTTCCAGCAGCAGGGCTTACACTTCGCTTTCCGTCGGGATGAAGTCGATGTCGTAGATCTCGGGAATCAGATCGCTCGTGCGGCGGTCGACCGCTGCGGCGGCGTTGAAATAGCTGCCGGCTCGATTCCGCAGATTGACTGCCTTGCCGACATAGATCACCCGGCCCTGCTTGTCCTTCATGAGGTACACGCCGGGGGTCGTCGGGAACGTCCTCACCTTTTCGTGTGGCGGCTGAACCTCAGGCTGCTGAGGGATGTCGGTCAGCGGGTTCTGTTCTTCGTCCATGGAATCCGTAACTTGCGGGAAATGACGGAACGGCAACTGACTCCGTTCTGGTCGAATGTTAGCGGCTCGGCCAAGCCGCGAGCGCCTGAGAAATGACTGGACAGGATCCAAATTCGACGTGCGTTTCGCGCGGCGTCAGACAACGCCGTTGCGAGTAATTTTAGGGTCCTCTACGGTACGCCCCGCTTTTGCCTGGCTTCTGGATTGCGGCCCCGAATCACTCGGAGGGACGCACTTGCTTTTTCCAGGGTTCAACGGCCTCGATTCATGTAAGGGTAGGACAGTGCTGCGGACTCATAAGTGCGGTGAACTCACTAAGAACCATAACGAACAGACTGTCACGGTGTGTGGCTGGGTCGATAGCTATCGGAACCACGGCAATCTGATTTTCATCGACCTGCGCGACCGCTACGGCCTGATTCAGGTCGTTTTCGATCCGTCGGACAACGAAGCCGCTCACAAACTGGCAGACACGCTGCGCGGTGAAGACGTCATCCAGGCCACGGGCAAGGTTGATCTGCGTCGGGCTGATCTGGTGAATCCTAAGATCGCCAGCGGTGAGATCGAAGTCCGAGCCACGGACCTGAACATCCTCAACAAGGCCAAGCTGCCACCGTTTACGCCCACGTCCGGCAACGTGCCGAACGAAGAGCTGCGGTTGAAGTACCGCTACATCGACCTGCGACGTCCGGAACTGCAGAAGGCGCTGATCATGCGCCACAAGCTGTGTCAGGCCGTCCGCAACTATTTCGACGCTCAGGACTTCGTCGAAGTGGAGACCCCGATGCTCGGCAAGAGCACGCCGGAAGGTGCCCGCGACTACCTGGTGCCCAGCCGCGTGCATCCGGGTGCGTTCTACGCGCTGCCGCAGTCGCCTCAGCTCTACAAGCAGTTGCTGATGGTGGCCGGCATGGACCGCTACTTCCAGATTGCCCGCTGCTTCCGCGACGAAGACCTGCGAGCGGACCGTCAGCCGGAGTTCACGCAGATCGACGTCGAGATGTCGTTCGTCGGTCAGGAAGATATTTTGACGACCATCGACGGGCTGGTGGCTCACATGGTGAAGTCTGTGCGAGGCACGGACATTCAGCTGCCGCTGCCGCGCATGACTCACGCGGAAGCCCTGGAGCGCTACGGCAACGACAAGCCCGATACACGCTTCGGCATGGAGCTGACTGACGTCGGCAGCATTGTGAAGGATTCCGGTTTCGGCGTGTTCAAGTCGTGCATCGTGAACGGCGGGCGA
>CAYLTY010000069.1:0-35440 GCA_964386705.1 uncultured Planctomycetaceae bacterium | reverse complement strand
ATCTTGTTAATCCGTGCTTAAACCGTGAGGGAGCGGCCCTGGTTACGATTTGAAGAGCCACTCCGTGACGATCGTAATGCTGCGACTGACTTGCGCTCTCTCAACCTCTGCGGGCTCTGCGCCTCTGCGGGAAATCATCTGTCTGCCGACGAACTCGCCCAGCGAAACCCAGCGGTCACTGGAAACCAAGTCCGAATCGTCCCACTCTATGCGGATTCACGGTTCACACCCCCAAACCCTGGAGACCGCAATGAGTCGTCGTCTGATGTGGCTGGCTGCTGGTGTCGTGTGCTCGGCGTCCTCGTTCGCGCTGGCTGATAACCCCATCGTGCCGGACGGTGCCAAACTCGAAAAACTCTACTCGCGTTCGTTCGACGCCAAAGGCGGCCTGACCGAAGGCCCCGCCGTCGGACCCGATGGCGCGATCTATTTCACTGACATCACGATGGGTCAGGACAAATCCAAGATCATCCGCTTCGACCCCAAGACGAAGCAGTCGACGGTCTTCGCCGAAGATGCCTTCAAAGCCAACGGTCTCGCTTTCGATCACGACGGCAACCTGATCGCCGCCGAAGGTTCCGACATTGGTGGGCAAGCCGTGTCATCCTGGAACTTGAAAACCAAGCAACGCACCGTGCTGGCCAGCAAGTTCAACGGCAAGAAGTTCAACGCCCCGAACGACGTGGTCCTCGACGTCGATGGCCGCATCTATTTCACCGACCCGCGTTATCTGGGCGATGAGCCGCGCGAACTCGAACACCGAGCGGTCTATCGTATCAATACCGATGGCAGCATCGTCGAAGTCACGCATGACATCGAGAAGCCCAACGGCATCGCTCTCAGCCGCGATCAAAAGTGGCTGTATGTCGCCGATCACAACAACGGCGTCGACAAGATCATCCCCGGCGAAGATTCCAAGCCCGGTGCGATGAAGATCTATGCCTACCCACTGGGTGCCGATGGTCTCCCAAACGGACCAAAGAAGACGCTCGTCGACTACGGCACCGAACCCGGCTGCGACGGCATGTGCATCGACAAGAATGGTAATATTTACCTGACCGATCGCAGCCCCAAGCGGCCTGGCGTGCGGGTCATCGAGCCCAAAGACGGCAAGGAAATCGCCTTCATCGCGACGGGTGCCGAAGGTCAATCGAAAAATCCAGTCGGTCTGCCGAGCAACGTCACCTTCGGCATCGGTAACGACTCGAAGAATCTGTATGTCACGGTTGATCTGGAACTCCACCGCATCGCTCTGAAGGTCGAGGGTTATCAAATTCCCTTCGCCGATGAACTCGCCGACCGCAACTGGCAGCGCATTGAACTCGACCCCGAATTCCGTTCCGAAGGTGTGGCCGTCGGAGACTTCAACGGCGACGGTCGCAATGACCTCGTCGCAGGCGATTACTGGTACGAGCAACCTGCCACTGCCACCGGCAAGTGGGCCATGCACGAATTCCGCAAAGCGGGCAAGTTCGTAGCAGGCATCGGCTACAGCAACAGCTTCTGCAATTACGTGTGGGACATCGACCAGGACGGCCTGAAGGATATTATTGTCGTCGGTTTTCCCGGCGAGAAATTCCACTGGTATAAAAACACCGGCAAGCCAGACGGCTTCTGGCCCGAATACGAAATCTGGAGCAGCATCTGCAACGAGTCTCCCGACTTCGTCGACATCACCGGCGACGGAAAGCCCGAGTTCGTGTTCGGTTCCCAGCCGGAAGCTCAGATGGGCTATTGCTCCATTCCCGCTAAAGAAGACGTCACCAAAAAGTGGAAATTCGTGCCGATCAGTGCGAAGGGTGATCCCAACAAGAACGGTACGTTCAAGTATTACCACGGCCTGGGCTATGGTGATCTCAACAAGGACGGTCGCATGGATGTGCTGATCGCTCACGGCTGGTGGCAACAGCCGGAAAAACTCGGCGAGGGCGAATGGCAGTTCCATCCGTACGCGTTGGGCAAGGATAATGTGAATCCTCTGACGTGCTCTGATATCAACGTGCAGGACCTCGACCTGGACGGCGATCAGGACGTCATTGCAACGTCAGCTCACGCTTATGGCGTGTGGTGGTTTGAAAACGTCGGCGGCAATGAGCATCCGCAGTTCAAGTATCACCTGATCGATGAATCGCATTCGCAAACGCACGCGGTTGAGTTCGTCGACATCAACGGCGATGGCAAGAAAGACATCGTTACCGGCAAGCGGTTCTTCGCCCACAACGGCGGCGACCCAGGCGCCTTCGAGCCCACGCGGATGTTCTGGTACGACATCAAGACTCAGAAAGGCAAAGAGCCCGAGTTCACCCGCCACGAAATCCTCGCCGGCCGAGACACCGGCATCGGCACCCAGTTCATGACGATCGACTTCAACAACGACGGCAAACTCGACATCGCCCTCTCCAACAAAAAGGGCGTCAATTTGCTGATCCAAAAGAAGTAGTTGTTGTCTCGTGTAGCCCAAGGCAACTTGCTGCCTGGGCTACGCAGTAGCAAGAGGCTGCCAGTAACGAACTCCAAGTGCTTCTGAGGGTGATCAACGAAACAGCAACTTGCTCGCAACTGCTTGTTAGCAGAGCAAAGGCCTTTCGTTAACAAGATCAGTCGCCTCTTATCGTTTCGTGACTCGGACAAGTCGTCCAGGCTACCCTGCGGGATTATCCTGCACGCGGAGGTGGGCGCCTTCCGGGCTCACACAAGGAAGCTGAGCCGCGCGAAAGATCTCGGTTTCATTTGCAGAGGCTCCACGCGGACGTTGTACAGGAGACAGACGCGTTGGGAGTTTTTAAAATAGTGCAGTATTAGCAGGCAGCTGGCAGATTATCGCTGCAGTTCGACCGTGATCGTTTCACGCCCAGTGAATACCAAGTTTGCGGCGCTATGCCGATAACAGTTAATCTTCATCCTCTTGGGCGTCTCGTCATCGTCGATGGCCATCAAAAGATACGAGTCCCCCGTCGACACCATTGTAAGCGCACTAGTAATGGACGCAGGCTGTGATCTGAGTACGCTGCTCAACTCCTTGTCTCGATATTTTACGCGATTCAGCTCTTTTCCGTTTAAATCGAAGATGACAAGACCATATTCGTCACCTGCCGTGCGAGGCACGTAGATTGCAATTAACGCACTCGAAGCATCATCACTGGCGATTGCCCCAATGAACTCGCCGCTCAAATCGATGAACTTTGCCAAGGATTGGTCACTTCGCGAAAAGCGATATATGCAACCATCCTTATGGCCACAAGCTATATAGATGCTGTTGGTCTTTGGCGAGAAAGTAGCCGAGGTGAGCCTTAACAAGCAGTCCTTGTTTTTGCAGATCAGCACCTCTTTCCACGTGTCATCATGCTGGGAACGCCATATGCGGCCCGCGGGGTGAATTGCTGCGATCGAATCTCCGCAGTCCACAACTACCATCGTGGAAGGCGGCAGCTCCTGTGGTCGCCGCACCAACTCAAACTTGCTGCTAAGTATAGCAAGTCTCGGCGGCTCGGTTACCGTCTGTGGCGTCTGCAGTATTGCAAGGATTCGGGGGCTTGGCACATTCCGATTAGTTTCACCGCCAGGTACTTGACCGTGGGCGGATGCAGAGACAAGGCAAGCAAGAAATATAGTTATCGCCATTCGCAGTGAATTTGATGACATGACTTGATCTCGGCAGGTCTGAAACTGGTCTAACTCGGGTTTCGGTGGTTATCCAGAGCCTATGATGGACTTAACTTTGGGATTGTCCTTGGGTTGGCGGAATGAGCAAGACACGGAAGCGTACCCCAGTGATGTTTCCACTCCCGCGAATAGCCTCACTTACTGCGTCACAGCTCACTTTACGACGTGGTTGTCCCCGTCGTACGCAATCGCCAGTTGTCGATTCGCAACCATGTCCCAATCAAAGCGATGAGGTGGATTCAGATAATGCGTGTAAGCGACGGCCATTTGCCGAGCGACTTCCCGATACGGCACGCCCCCAAATCCAGCACCCATCGCCGGAAAGACGACAGAATTAATCTTGTTGTCCTGCGATGCGACGTTGTGACGATAGACAGCAAGCAGGGCTGCCCATGTTGCTGCGTAGACCTTGTCAGTACCTTGAATTGATCCGGGAACACGCATTGTCGGTGTATGTGCGACGTAGGGGTAATTGGGATTACCGGTCGATTCTATGAACGAGGTTCCAATGGGTTGCTCACCGAGATACTCGTCCATGATGCGGAATTGAATACGTTTCATTAGATCTTCGCCGTGGAAGTGGACCACGGCGGCATCGATTCCAGCATTCATGATTCCGAACGAGTTCGCCGCAGTGACGAAGCAATCGTGCGGCTCAAGGTTTTCGAATCGCGACTGAATGACAGATACGTTAGGAAGCCCCGCAAAGCGGTCACGAAACGCGTCGCACATCTCACGATCGGGATGGATGAGCCAGAGCTGAATTGGAAGTGCCATTGTTCATGTAAAGTCGCTTTCCATGACTGCTCTGTCAAACATCATGGCCTTAACTTCTCGACTCTGAACTACAAGCCTTACTTCTCCGGACCCTGAATGACCGCGAGGTCAAAGCTACCGCGTTTGAGTAGGAAGCTTCACCACAGTCATCGCTCCATAACCGCTGGGCCAGTTGGTGCGGACGGGGACCTCGCCGATGACGTCTTCGTTTGTGAAATCGCTGTTGGGGTCTTGAGCGAGGCGGTTGTTGCGGTCGATGGAGATGCGGACGAGATATTCGCCGCCTGCGAGCTTTTGAGCGGTCAGTAATTCTTTCGCTCGGGCGGAGTCGCGTGGGGCGGTCAGGGTCAGATGTTGTTGCCAGAGGCCGCCTCCGCCGAAGATGGCGCGGTCGCCGGTGGCGACTCGATCTTTGGACCAGCCATCGGCGGTCTTCGCGTAGACGTCGGCTCGCAGGAATTGTTTATCGAGCGACTTCGGGATGCCTTCGATCTTCAGCCAGATCTCGCTGACCTGTGAGACTTCCTGACTGAGTTTTGGCAACGCCTTCGCGTCCTTGTAGGTGCCCTTTACGACCGCGACATAGTCGTCGATGAAGGCTCGAAACTGTTTGTAGGTACGATCGCCCAGCAGCATCTTTTGGCCGCCACCGTGTTCGACCTGCATCAGAGGTTTGGCGAGTAACAGACTCTTTTCCGGGGCGTCGACATCAATAATGCCCGAGTCCAACAGGTTCTGCATGGTGCCCTGCATGTCGCGCGGCTTGATCCACGAAACCCGATCGCCGAACTTTTTGACTTGGGCCTGATTCTTGTCCGGTGAATGGCAAGCCGCGCAACGGCCGACTTCGCTCCAGACGTTCTCGGCAAACGAATTCAACACGCGGTCCTTGCGCGCGTGCCGAATGAGCTCATCAGAAACCTGTGGCCCCAGCGATGCCGTCGATTTCGCTTTCAGCAACTGCGGATCTTTCACGGCCGCCACAATCCATTCGCGAAACGCGGCAGCTTCTTCAGCTCTAACTTTGTCGGTGATGAGGCTCGGCTTCTCGGGACGACGCTCAATGAATTTGAGCAGCTTCGATTGCTCGGGCTGTTTGACGTCGATCATGTCCGCCTTCACCAAGGCGGCGAACGTCTTGTCCTGCTCGGGGAAGATGTAGTCCTTCAGTTCGACGCCCGAGAGATGACACTCCGTACAACTCGACGGCTTGGACGCCTGCAGGATCGGCAGAATGCGCTTTTCAAAGATGGCGAGCGAAGCGTCGTTAGCCAGTAGGCTGGTGATCGGGGTAACCATCACCGCGACGAGGAACGCAATGCGCATCGTTTGCATGATCTGTGTCCGACCTTCGAGAGCAGTGACCCATCCGCGCCAAGCGGTATGCAATGTCGTAACCGACGACTGGCTGGAGGTCACGCTCAGTAGCGAGATCGAACAGCGGATGTGTAACGGGCGTTTGCTGACGTGACGTGGCGCCTGACGGCCACCTTCTCCCCCTTGCGAAGGGGGAGAAGGAAATGCTCGGACGAGGGCGTCCAAGCTACTTGCTGTTGGCTTTGCGGTCGGCCAAAGCGCGGTTCAAGGCTTTGAGATAGGCTTGAGCACTCGCGGCAACGACGTCCGTGCTGAGGCCTTTGCCGTGGTAGTTGCGGTCGTCAATGGAGATTTCTACCGACACTTCACCTTGAGCGTCCTTGCCGCTGGAGACGCTCTTCACGTGGTAGTCTCGCAGTGTGGCTGACACCTGCACGACGCGTTCGAGGGCGCAGAAGATGGCGTCGATGGGGCCGTCGCCAGTGGAGGCTTCGCGGATGACCTCTTCAGAGCCGTTGCGTCGCATCTCCACTGTGGCGGTTGGTAAGACGTTCGTGCCGGCCAGCGTGTGGAAGTTGAGCAACTGCCACTCGTCGGTGCTTTCGCCGGTGTGGTTCTCGATCAACGCGACAATGTCGGAATCGAATACGTCTTTCTTCTTGTCGGCCAAGGCGATGAACTCATCAAAGATTTTCTGAAAGAGTTCGTCGGTCAACTCAAAGCCCAAGTGCTTCACGCGGTCACGAAAGGCGTGGCGACCGCTGTGTTTACCAAGCACCAGGTTCGTACCGACGTAACCCACATCTTCGGGGCGCATGATTTCATAGGTGCTGCGGTTCTGGAGCATGCCATGCTGATGAATGCCCGCCTCGTGAGCGAACGCGTTCTGGCCGACAATGGCCTTGTTGCGTTGCACCTGCATGCCGGTGATGCGCGAGATCAAGCGGCTGGTCGGGAACAGCTTCGGCGTGTTGATGTTGGTGTGGACTTTGTAGTGATCACCGCGCGTGCGCAAGGCCATCACGATCTCTTCGAGAGCGGCGTTGCCCGCCCGCTCACCCAGGCCGTTGATTGTGCATTCAATCTGACGGGCTCCGGCTTCGACACCGGCCAAGCTATTCGCTACGGCCAGGCCCAGGTCGTTGTGGCAATGAGTGCTCAAGACGGCCTTGCCGATGTTCGGCACGTTCTGCTTCAAGTGTCGAATCACGTTGAAGAACTGGTCCGGTGTTGCATAGCCCACGGTGTCCGGAATGTTGATAGTCGTTGCACCAGCGTCGATCGCTTTCTCAACCACTTCGCAGAGGAAGTCCAATTCGGTGCGGGCGGCGTCTTCGGGGGAGAATTCAATGTTCGGAATCAGGTCGTGAGCACGCTTCACCATCTCAACGGCCGTCTGCACGATCTGATCTTTGCTCATCTTGAGCTTGTGCTCGCGGTGAATCGAACTGGTCGCGAGGAACACGTGCATGCGCGCTTTCTCAGCATGCTTCAACGCCTCGCCCGCGCGTTCGATGTCGTCGATCTTGCTGCGGGCTAAGCCGCAAATCATGGTGCGGGAACCGAACTCTTGAGCGATGCGTTTCACGGCTTCAAAGTCGCCGGGCGAGGCAATCGGGAAGCCAGCTTCGATGACGTCGACCCCCAGCTCAACCAGCGCTTTGGCAACTTCCAGCTTCTCATCGGTTGTCATGCTGCAACCGGGAGACTGCTCACCATCACGCAAGGTTGTGTCGAAGATCGTAATCGCATCGCTGGACATCGAATTGCTCCTGTCGCGGCCGGGCCGCTCGTGGACTGAACCTGACGGTTCAACGGAAAATCAACGGACCTGAGAACACGCGGCTTTTCTATGGTCATTCAAAACAAAAAACCCTGAGGTGGAAGACCTCAGGGTTGTGCAGACGTCAAATTACAACCTAGGCCATCCCTCAGTTTTCGAGGTTCAGTAGAAGGGATAGGCCGAGCAGGTTGATCATAATTTTTCGCTTTAGAGTTTGCGGAACGAGAGCCACTCTATTCCTGACACCGCGGATGGTCAAGCTGGTTCGGGGGGCTTGCAGGATTGGCAGACCGCAAGCCTGGGCCGGACATAGCCCCTCACCCCGAAGGGCGAGGGGAGCGAGTTTGTCAGGACATCAACTCGCGAATTGGAGTCGCGTCGCTGACGAGGTGCGTTGGACGGCCTTGCGGTGTGTAGAGGATCTTGTCCGGGTTAATGCCCAGCTTGGTGTAAACGGTCGAGACGAAGTTCTCGGGTGAGAGGACTCGTTCCACAGCCGAATAGCCGTTCTTATCGGTGGCGCCGACAACAACTCCGCCGGGTGTACCGCCGCCCGCCATCATGACGGACATGGCGTTGGCCCAGTGATCGCGTCCGGGTTTGGTCTGGCCAGATAGCGTCGAGATCTTGGGCGTGCGACCGAACTCGCCGAGAGCAATGACCAGCGTCGTCTTCAACAGACCGCGTTCTTCGAGGTCCTGGATGAGCGTGGCAACCGTGTTGTCCCATTCCGGCAGCCGCTTCGCACAGGCTCCGAAGATATCTGAGTGATGATCCCAGCCACCGTCATAAAGCGTGACGAAAGGCACTCCTGCCTCAACCAGTCGACGCGCCAGCAACGCGCGCTGACCGAACGAGTTTCGTCCATAGCGGGCTCGGACTTCGTCTGGTTCCTTGTGAATGTCGAACGCAATTTGAGCCGCTGGCGACGTGATGAGATTCAACCCCTGGCGGTAGTATTCATCGAGCGACAGGACCGGATCACCCGCCGCCTTCTCGTTGATGCGGGGCAGCTTGTCGATCAGTTTCCGCAAGTCCGTGCGGTGGTGGAAGTCATCGTCGGTCAGGCCCTTCGGCAGAGCGACATCCCTTACGCGGAAGTTTTGCGAGTTGGGGTCATCACCGACTACGAACGGCGCGTACTTGGCTCCGAGGAAGTGCGGGCCGCCCGAGCGGGACATCGACGGCATCGAGAAATAGGGCGGCAGCCCATTCGGTTGGCCGAGTTCGTGCGCCGCGACTGATCCCATACTGGGATGAAAGCTGACGAACGCACCGCAGCCGACCGGAATGCGCGGCGGAGCACCTGTCATCATGTAGTGATTGCCGGCGCCATGATTGCCCTGGTCGTGGCGGATGGACCGAATGGTGGCGAACTTGTCCGCCATTTCGGCCAGACGTTTCATGTGCTCAGAGAAACGGACGCCGGGCAACTTGGTGGCGATGGACTGGAACTCGCCGCGAATCTCCGCCGGCGCATCCATTTTGGGATCGAATGTTTCAAAGTGAGTCGGGCCACCGTCCATCCAGACCAGAATCACGCTGGTGGCTGTCGGAGCCAGACTTGAAACCGATTCTGCTGCCGAACCTTGCAGGCGCAGCGCATTGACCAGGCCGCCGCCAAACAGAGTTGTCAGCCCGAGTTTCAGGCAGTCGCGCCGCGTTGCACCCTCACAATTCCGCCAGATTCCCATGCGTCACCTCGACGTGAGCCTTGCTCGCAAACGGTAACTATGAACGACGAATCCCGACTGGATTCCGTCAACGAAACGGTGAGCACGTTTCGAGCCATCAATCTTTGGTCGGCAGGCAGGCGACCGCAACCTCAAACCAAGTTGACTGCGGCGTGGATGCCACCGGCAGGTCAGAATTGGGTTGTATCGAATGTGTCGGTATCCGGTGGCGGCGGGGGGGGCTGTTGCTTCAGTTTCTGTTGAAACTGCCCATAGGAATGTTTCAACGACTCCAGGAACCGCGGCACGTTCGGAGCGGCCAGGAACACGCGATTGGAAACGACCGAACGCGGGAAGAAGGTCGTGATGAAGTCGAATGAGAACTCGGTCGGCGAGTGCCCGATCATCACGGCATTGGCGTACGCGCCCCACATGTCGGTCTGGCCGAACTTCAGCTGCTCGTACAGTTCCTCGGCCGAAACCTGCGGCTGCGGCGGCTGGCCGGGTTTGGGCAGGCAGGCATCCGGCAGCTTGGGTTCGCCAAACCGCTGCGTGTAGTTGGTCAGATTCTCGGACAGAGCCTGAATCATCCGAGCCACGACTTGCGGCGGCAGAACGACTCGGGCGGCCACCTGGTGCGGACGGTTCATCCGCAGCAGGAAGTCGATCACGAATTCAAAGTTGCCGTTGAGAATCACGGCACCAGTACTGAACACGCCTCGAGCGACTTTTTCCGGGACAAGTGCTCCAATGTGCTGGTGCTGGACTTCCTGGCTCTGGATATCGTTATTGCCCTGATCGTCTTCGCGGCGCTCTTTGTCTTTGTTTTCTTCTTCCGAGAATTCGTCGTCTTGCATGATGTCTGGAGCTTCCTGAGTGCATCGAAAGTGAGCCACAGGGTTGTATCGGGGCACCGGTTGACGTCAACTCTGCTGTCTCAGGTGGCGGGCAGGGACTCGAAAGTCCCTGATTGATGGAGGCATTTGCGTTTCGTCCCTATTATCTTCTGCCAACCTGGACCGATTGTTGACGTATCTGGTTTGAGTTAGCGGTACTGCCCTGCAGTGCCCGTGCCGTTATTTGCTGTCCTGTATCCGAACGAAGGGGGATCCGGTGCTCCATAGCTCGCCCGCCACCGCTGTTGCCAAGACCATTCCCAATATTGACGACGTTCGGCAACTCATCCAGCAGGAATCCGATTTCGGCAGCTCACAACTCAATCTTTTGAAGCAGAGCATCAACCGGCAGCAGGTGGCTCAAGTCCGGCAGGAAATCAACGCTCTGCAGATTTCCATCGAAGGTAAGTCCAAGGTCAGCGACAACACCTTGGCGAAAATCGGCGTCGGGCTGTGCCTGCTGGGCGAACACGCCGAAGCGGTCGATTTCCTGAAGCGAGCCGGGAAGCATCCCGTTGCGACCTTCTATTTGGGTGTTGTCCATCTCAACGCCAACGAACCCAAAGAAGCTGAGAAGTTCTTCGCCGATGCTGGCAAGCTGGGATTTGACGAAATCGGCAGCGAGCTGCAACGCGTAGGCGCGGTGAGGGTTCAAGGCCGCGTTGAAGACGCCGAGAAGGCGTTGCGGGCGATCGCTGGCAAGGCCGTTTCGCGAGCGGAGTATTCCTTCCAGATGGGCTGCATTCTCGCTGACCGCGGCGACACGATGGGCGCTGTCGAATACTTCGAGCGCGCTGTCGACATGGACCCCTACCACAACCGCGCCCTGTTCTGGCTGGCGAACGAGAACGCGCGCGCTGGCAACGACGAAGAAGCCATTCAACTGCTGGAGCGTTCGCTGTCGAAGCCGCCGTTCCTGACGCCGGCTCTGATGAATCTGGGATTGCTCTACGAAGACAACGGGAACATGGGGGCCGCGGCGTTCTGCTTCCGTCGTGTTCTTGAGCAGGAACCCAATCACGAACGTGCGAAGCTGTACCTGAAAGACATCGACGCGTCCGAAGGAATGTTCGTTGACGAAGATTCAATGCGGGAAGAATCGCGCTTGCGTCAACTGCTCGCCCGCAATCTGGCGGACTTCGAACTGTCGGTTCGCAGCCGAAATTGCTTGTCGCGCCTCAACATCAACACGCTGGGTGACCTGACTCGCATCTCCGAGCAGGAACTGCTGGCCAGCCGCAACTTCGGCGAGACCTCGCTGAAAGAACTGCGCGAGCTGATGGAATCGCAGAACATGAAGATCGGCCAGGCCTCCGAATCGGCCAAGGCCGAGCAGGTCGCTGTGCTGCCGACGGATCTCACACCGGAACAACGATCTGCGATCGAGATGTCGATTTCAGACCTGGCTCTCTCCGTGCGAGCCCGCAAGTGCATGTCGCGGCTTAACATCACCACGGTGGGTGAGTTGATCCAGCGCACGCCCGACGAACTACTTTCCACGCGCAACTTCGGCGTGACGTCGCTTAACGAAATCCGCGCCAAGCTGCAGGAAGCCGGACTCGCGCTGCGTAACGACTAGAGTGAGAGTGATACCAGCCAGCGGCGATTCTTTTATTCGCCGCTGGCTTTGTATTTTTCGAGACTACAGACGCAGTTACTTCAGCGACTCCAGGAACGCCAACAGATCGCGGATCTCCTGGAGCGTCATGCGTTCGACGAGTTTCTCCGGCATCACGGACGTCTTCTGCGGCGTGCGGACTTCGATGTCGATCGTTTTCACTTCGGTGAGTTTTCCTTCCGCATCACCGATGATCGTCTTGCCTTCGTTCTCATGCACGATCATGCCGCTGATGGTCCGGCCGTCCTTGGTTTCGATCGTCCAAGCCACAAACTGAGGCGCGATCTCGCGGCTGGGTTCGAGGATTGAATCGATCAGCTTCTCGCGCGACATCGAACGCGCAATCGTCGAGAGATCCGGCCCAATCTTTCCGCCGCGTCCGTGGACCGTGTGGCACTTGAAGCATCCAGCACTGTTCGGGTGATAGAAGACCCGGCGGCCAGAGTCTGCAGCGACAGCACCATTCTCCTTCTGGGTTTTAGCGTCGTCGGCCTGTGCCGCCTTCAGCCCCTGCTTCCATTCGACGGTCGTGTTCGGGCGTTTCGTCCATTCATCGCGCAGAGCCTTCAAGTCGCTCGAATCTGCTGGAAACGCCAAGTGAATCTGCTGTCCGAGCTCTGTTTGCGCCCCTGCGTCTCCAGTGCCTTGGCTCAAACTCTCGGCAATTGCTTTTCGCGTTTGCTCGTCTTTTTGAGCCACTTGCCGCAACGACCGAACTACGTCCGTCCGAACATTTGAGTTGGTCTTGAGAAGGCCGCGGAGAGCCTGGCTTGCCAGATGTTCCGAACCATTCCGATTCGCCACCGCTGCCAACCCCAGAATCGCCTCCGAAACTAACTGACGCTGTGCCCCGTTTTCACCTGTCGAACTCGTTGCAACTTTCGCGAGCATCGCGCCCGCTTCATCCAATTGTGAGAACTGCAGCGTGCGCACCGCTTCTAGCCGCAGTGACTCATCGTCGGACTTCAGCAGGTTCTCAAAGAGAGCTGCGTTGAGCGACTTGTCCGTGGGAGAAACGAGTCGCAGCGCCTGCACGCGCACCGCTGGCGATCGCTTCTCATCCTTCAACAGCGGCACGACGTATTGCCCTGCCGGGGTCTTGTCAAAATCTTCAGGCTTCTTGCCGTCGAGCATTTCCAGCGCTGCGAGCGTGGCGAGGAACAGTTCCGGGGTCACGCTCTTGCTGTTGAAGATCGCCTCGACGTCTGGCTTCAAGCCCACCAGTTTTTCTTCAGCGGCCCACTGCACGGCAAGCCGCCGCACATCAGAGTCGGGGTCCGCCAACGCGGCTCGCAACAACCGGTCCTCCTTCGGAGCTTGCTTCCAAGCCGCCAGCAACATCGCCTGACGCAGTCTGGGCGCGCGGGGTTTCACGTCGGGCGTGTTATTGGTGATGAGGTACCTGGCAAAATCGTCCTGCTTTAGTCGCCGAGAAGCCCACGAAACGATGGTGGCGAAGATGAAGGGATCATCAACGGAAGCCGCCACGCGAAAGAACTCGTCCGCATCACTGATCTGCAAATTCAAAGTGACAAATGGCAGAACTGACGGACCAAGCGGTTCGGGACTTCGATCACGACTCGTGGCCAAGTCCATCAACGCTTGTTTGGAATATTTAACTCCAGCTCGAGGAAAGTTGCCCGACACTCCAGGGGTCGAAGCCAACCAACCCCTGAAGGGATCGTCGTGATCGACGATCTGATAATCCAACGGCATCGTGCCAGGTTCCTGCCGGACGAGTCGCTTGAATCGCCACAGTATTTCAATGTCGTGTCTAGCGTTTCGGAGTGGGTTCTCGGTCCTCGACGAATCGCGCGGAAAGTCCTTTTTGGAGGATTCAAGAACGTGAGCCGCCATGCGTCGAACATCGCGATTTTTGGAATAAAGTAGTGCATTCAACTTTTCCAATGTCACTGCCATCGACTCACGTTGCACCGAGATCGCCTGCAGCGAGTCCAACGGAACCACTGGCGTGTTGCGTTTCTCGTTCGTACTGACCCGCCAGATGCGTCCGTGGCCGTGCAGCTTGTAGTCGCGCAGCACCCAGTCGGTGCAGAACAAAGATCCATCGGGAGCTGTCGCGATGCCCACCGGACGAAAATTCTCGCCGCCGGTGATGAGCGGTTCCGGGAGCGACGTGAAACTCGTCCCCTTCGGTTGCAGGCGGAAGCGGTCGATGCGGTGGTCACCCCAACTCGTGACGAGCAGGTTGCCGAGATACTCCTCCGGCAGTCCGTCAGACTCGTAGGCCAGGATGCCGGAGGGAGCCTCGCCGGTCCCGGCGACCATCGGCAGCGTGCCGGGAATCTCACCGTTCCAGGAGGTGAAGGGATGCAGGCCTTTGCGGCCGTTGCGGAATTTGTAGCCGTAGTCGCCGCCCGGAATCACGTGCAGCAAACGGCACGGAGGACGGCTGTCGGGATCGTTGTCGACGCTGAAGAGCCGGCCAAAGGCGTCGAAACAGTTGGCATGCGGATTCCAGAAGCCGGTCGCGATGATGCTCAATTTCGAACCGTCGAGTCGGCAGCGATAGATATTGCCACCCTCACCACCACCGCTAAGCGTGGTGCCGTCCGAACCGATGATCTTGTAGTCCGCGCCCAGATTCTCCCCGAAGCCAAAGTACATCCAGCCCAAGGCATCAATCGCAAACCCCGCGAGTCCGTTATGCGGATAGTTCCCCTTGGTGTCGAGACGCACGATCGACTCTTTGCTGTCTGCCTTGTCGTCACCATCGTCATCATGAAACTGAAAAATCTCGGCGCGCGTGGCGATGTAGACAGACTGCTTCGGCGCTGGTTGCTCCTTCGTCCCTGCAACGGGGAACCAGAGGGGACGCACGACAACGCTCATCGAGAACTTCAAGCCATCCGTGAAGACGACAATTTTGTCCGCCTTGCCGTCGTTGTCGGAGTCACTCATGACGAGCACGCGGTCGGTCGGATGTCCTTTGTAGCCTTCGGGCGGGAAGTGCGTGTTGCTTTCGATCGCGAACACGCGGCCGCGATGGTCTACGTCGAGGCCTGTGGGCGTAACGATCTGTGGATGCTCCGCAAACAGTTCGACCTTCAAGCGAGGATCCAGCGACTTCGGCGGGTCCTCGGCCTTAGCGCTAACCAGCCCCAAGCTGGCAAACCACAGGGCGATGAATGCAGAGCATGAGCGCATAACAAGTTCCTTACTTGGCTGCTGCGTGATTACTCAGAGCCAGCCTGTCAGACAGGGCATTCGAACTGGATTAGCAAGCAGGCCGGACAATTCTGTCCGGCTGTCGGACAGGATTGTCCGACCTACAGCGCGGATGAACCACTAAGCGAGCAACTCTTTGATCGCTGATGTTTCTTCGTGAGCCACTGGCAAAGGCTGACCGCCGTTGTTGTATTCCATCTGTTCCTGCTTCACACCGAGAGCCGTGAACCACGTGTGAAACAGATGTCCGATGTCTACATCCAGATCTTTCACGAAGGTGCCGTTGTCGTTCGTACTACCGGCCACCACACCCTTCTTCAGACCGGTGCCGGCCATGCCCATCGACCAGCACTCGGGCCAGTGGTCGCGGCCGACGTGCGAATTGATGCGCGGCGTGCGACCAAACTCGCTGAGAGCAATCACCAGCACGTTGTCGAGCATGCTGCGCTCGGCCAGATCTTCAATGAGGGCCGCGAACGGTTGATCGAACTTCCGCACGAGGCTGTTGCTGGCGTTGAAGTTGTCGCCGTGGCTGTCCCAGTGGTACGAGGTCACTTTCACGAACCGCACGCCCTCTTCGAGCATGCGACGGCCCAACAGCATGTGTTTGCCGAGTGCGTGAGATCCGTAGCGTTCGACGTCCTTAGGATTCAATGTGGACTCATCGAAGATATGCGTGCGGTCCATCAGTTTCTGAGCGACATCGAACACGTATGAGTTCGCTTCTGAGAGATCGCGGCGACGTTGCTCGCTGTAACGCTGATTCAGCTTCTGACGCAGTTCATTGCGAGCTGCGTCCTGCTCGGAAGTGACGTCCGGTTGCCGGACCATGTTCAGTGGCGGCTTACCTTCACCGAAGTTCAACGCACCAAACTTGGGGCCGAGAAAGCCACCTTCCTTCGCACTGAAGCCTCCGTTGTAGGGCTTGATCCCGACATACGGCGGCAGGCCGGTGCTGGTCGGGCCGAGGATCTTGGCGATCGCCGAACCGAAGAACGGATAGATCACGCCGCGATTCTTCGGATCGCCGCGCTGAATGCGATCGACTCCCGCCGAGTGGCTGTTGTCTTGAGTATGCAGGCTGCGCAGTACGGCCATGTGTTGCATGACAGTCGCGGTGCGGGGCATCAGTTCGGAAAGTTGAATGCCGGGCACGCTGGTCGGAATGGCTCGGAACGGGCCGCCGTGTTCGGTGTTGGGCTTAGGATCCCACGACTCGAACTGCGACATACCTCCATCAAGCCAGACGAACAGGATCTGCTTTTCCTGATTCTTGAGTGCTTCCGCCATCGCCACTTGCTGGAGTGGACTGAAGCCGGCGGCGCCAATCGCACTGCAGGCGGCGGCACCCAAGACCTGGCGTCGCGAGAAACGATGCTCGGCAACATTGCAAAAAGGATGACGAGCCATAGGACGCAACCCTCGAACCAGTCTGACGGAATTGGAGACGCTCAGACCCAGAGTCTTACAACCACCCATGATCTTCGAACAAGGTTGATGGCGGAAGGTTCTCGACCGAAACGCCAGCGGATATATCGCTCATTGAAAGATTGTTGCTTTCCCGCCAGATGGACAAAGGAATTCACGATGCGCCTGGTTCGCTTTCTCGATGCGACAAACACGATTCGTTTCGGCAATCAACACGCTGATGGTTCAACCACTCTGCTGGCGGGAGACATCCTGGGCGACTTCCGAGACACCGGCGAAAAGGCCACCGTCAAAAAGCTGCTGGCTCCGATTGCGCCGTCGGCCGTGATCTGCATCGGTTTGAACTACCGCAAGCACGCGGAAGAGGGCAAGCAGGCCATTCCAGAACATCCAGTGCTGTTCATGAAGATGCCCAGCACGGTGCAGAATCCCGATGATGCCATCCTGATTCCGCGCAAGCTACCCAGCGACAAGGTCGACTACGAATGCGAGCTGGCCGTCATTATCAGCAAGCCCTGCAAGAACGTGTCGAAAGCCGACGCTCTCAAATACGTGCTCGGCTACACCTGCGCGAATGACGTGAGTGCTCGCGACTGGCAACGCAACGGCGGTGGCGGACAGTGGTGTCGCGGCAAGACGTTCGACACGTTTTGCCCGCTCGGCCCGGCGATCGTGACCACCGACGAGATCCCCAATCCGAACGCCCTGAAGATCAAGACAATCCTGAATGGCGAAACCATGCAGGACTGGAACACCGACGACATGATTTTCGACGTTCCAACGCTGATCGAATTCCTCAGCGGCAGCACGATGCTGGCTCCCGGAACCGTCATTCTGACCGGCACGCCTCATGGTGTTGGCTTCGCCCGCACGCCAGCGGTGTTCCTCAAGAACGGCGACACCGTTTCGATCGAGATCGAAAAGATCGGCACGCTGACCAATCCGGTCAAAGACGAGTAACTCGTGGCGGACGCGTCTCGCGTCCGTCGTAAGGATTCGAACTTGAATGGCAAGTAGGCCGGACAATCTTGTCCGGCTGTCGTACAGGATTGTCCGACCTACGAGTCTGTCATCTCACCCTGATGAACTGCCGGCCTCGCTCGTCGCGATCCGAATGGCGCGATGTAGGTCGTAGAAGTCCGCGACGGGAATCAGGCCGCCGACGGCGCGACGGAAGAAGTGATCGAGCATCACTACGCGTTCTGAACGCTCGCTCTCCAATGATTCTGTCTTGCGAGCCTGACCGCGCGATTCCCAGTGCAGCAGCGCTCGGTTCTCAATGACCGTCTCACCTCGCAGGCATTCGAGGGTAACTCGCGGAACGGGCATCAGATTGGGATGCGACCAGTCTTCGGTCGGTGGCGGCGCGTTCGTCGCTCGCCGCACGAGATCAGCCACCGTCTCCGCGCCCGGACATCCCTGCACCGTGATACTGACATGGCAGGTACCGCCAGCCTGATGCTGAGCTCCCTCAATCGGATGAGGCTTCGTTGGAGGAAACTCAATGTGGATCGTCGTGGTTGGAGTGGACGCCGACTTACAACACTCGAGCCAGACCTTGGTGGGCTCGCGGGGAATCAAGAACCAGACGAAGTCAATCCAGCCCAGCAGGGCTTCCGACGCTTCGACCAGGCAAGCCGTTCCGGACAAATCAACGCTGAAGTTCACTCGGCAAGGTAGCCCGAGTTCAGTCGCGAAGAGTTCCTTCAACCGCACGGCAACCGGCATGAATCGGCGCCACAACGCGGGCATCAGGGTCACACCGCGTTTCGAGTTCGCGTCGAACCAGCGGGTGTAACACGAGGTCGTGGCGGGCAGCCATGGTGCGATAAAGACTGGTTTGTGCCATTCGCTCAGCAGGTTGATCGGCTGCGACCCCAACCAACCGACATCCGCCAGCAGAATCGCTGAGACATCTTTGCTGCACGCCATGGCCTGAATGCCCGACAGCACAACTGCATCCAGTTCTTTTCCGACTTGATGAGCGCGCGACAGATTCGGGTCATAGACCGCCGCAATGTGCGGCAGCTTGCGGAGTTGGGGCAGCACCGACCGGTAGCTCTCCCAAATCGGCCCAACTCCAATGACACCGAGATTAATCATGAAGATCTGCCGGTAATGCCCGGCAACCCGCAAGCCCACAAAGCAGAAACCTGGGCCAGCCACTTCCGTTACCGGCCCTCACAGAATCCAGCAGATTTCAGCGGAATTCCGGGGCAAGAGCCCCCTTGTTTGCGGAAGGATAAGACGTTGGCGGCGATGAATGGAGGCTACCGCAGCAAACCCGGGTTAAGTTTCCCAAATTGCTGACCAGAAACCGCTCCGCCTACTGGCTAATAAACTCGTGGATTCGATATGGTTCAAGACTGCGCTTGAGTTCGATGAGGTTGCCCAAGTGCTTAGTGCGGCAACCAAAGTCCGGCGCGGCAGCTCGACGGCAAATTTCTGCTGCGAGTTGGAACGGTCAAAAAGGAATGAGTCCGTCCTGGCTGGTCCGCCACTAGAGAACAACGAGTTCACGTCGAACCGAATCGGCTTTGAATCGTTTGTTGGCGCCATGCCGGAGCCGGTTTTTTGGCAGGGTGTCCGAGTGTCACTTTCGAAGATTCTGGAATCGCGCTTCCGTGGCGACATTCGCTTTCGAGGAGCAGCCTACCTGCAAGATAGTCGCGTCGAGATTACGCACGTCACCGCCGAACGCCTGTATGGAGTCGTTCAGGACGGCGGCGAGTTTCAAACTCAGTTGTCTCGATCCGAAGCCGCTCTGCAGATGTTCTGTACGTGCGCCAAGCCGGGGCAGCAGGAAGTCACCTGCAAGCACATCTGGGCGACGATTCTCGCGTCCGAAAAGGACGGGTACATTGACGAAAGCATTCGTCCGGGTTTCTACCCGCCGTTTGTGGCCAGTGACGACAACGACCCGCTGTTCGACATGGATGGGGATGTTTTTGAAGACGTGCCGGGCAACGACGTTTACGTCCCGCCGTCAGGGCTGTTGAAAACCGAAAAGCTCGAAAAGCCGGTTATCGAAATCCCGCTCAGCGAGTGGGAAAAGACGCTGCAAAAACTGCGTGAATTGCTCGACGATGACGAACTGTCAAACGCCGCATCGCGCGACCGCGAGATCGTCTATCAACTCGATCTGAGTGCCAGTCGTGACTCCGGCCTGCTGGTCGTGGATGTCTCGCAACGGCAGCGGCGCGCCAGCGGTGAATGGGGCAAGGTTAAGCCGCTCAAGCTCCGTCCGGGAAAGCTGGAAGACATCGATCATGAAGACGACCGTCGCCTGCTGGCCTTGATGGGTGGCGGTGTGGCCGATCGTTCAACGTGGTTCCCGAACAATCCCGAATTTCAGACGGCGAACTATCGGTACAAGCTGCCGATGGAACTGGCCGACGACATTGTCCCGCTGTTGTGTCAGACCGAGCGGTTTGTGCTGCTCGACGCCGAAGGCACTATCGGCAAGCCGTTGAAGTGGGATGCCGGTCCGGTGTGGTCCGTCCGCATGCAGTTGGTCTTCGACGAAGAACTCGACGAGTGGACCTTGAGCGGTCGTTTGCACCGCGATGGCCAGGCGGAAACGGTTGACGTCCGGGACGCCGAACTGATTGTCGCGGGCGGTTTCGTCCTGCGGGGCCGCACGCTGGCACGCCTCGAAGACTTCGGCGACTACGAATGGATCAAGCTGCTGATCTCGGGCGATCGCATCAGCGTCCCGAACGGCGAAGAAGCGGCTTTCGTGGATCGTCTGCTCGACATGCCCGCCATGCCGGAACTCGATCTGCCCGAACAACTGCGACTCACGGAAGTCACTCCGGAGATAAAGCCGGTGTTGACCGTGCAGGCGCCGCGCGGACGCTGGCGTCATGAGAAGCTGCGCGCCGAGATGAACTTCGACTACGAAGGCACGCTCGTGCGCGGTGCGAGCCGGCGCTTCGTGATTGTGCAGCGCGATCAGGGACGTTGCCTCGTTCGCGACCGCCACAAGGAGCAGGCTTACTGGACTCAACTGGAAACTCGCGGCTTCCGCAAACTGTTGGACAAGCGGCGCGGTGCGCACGACGTTGAGATCGATATTCGCGGCTTGGGCACCGCGGTGCGCGGGCTGATCGACGAAGGCTGGACCGTTAACGCGGACGGCAAGCAAGTCCGTCAGGCCGGCATCGTGAAGTTCAAAGTGAACAGCGCGGTCGACTGGTTCGAGCTGCACGCGAACGTGGACTTCAACGGTCACACCGTCGCGTTGCCGGAACTGCTCGCGGCACTGCAGCGCGGTGAAACCACGATTCGTCTGGGTGACGGATCGCTCGGCATCCTGCCCGAAGAATGGCTGGAGCAATACGGTTTGCTGGCCGGCCTGGGCACGCCCGACGGCGAGAATTTGCGGTTCACAAACACTCAAGCCGGCCTGCTCGATGCGCTGCTCGTCGATCAGACCGAAGTCGAATACGACGACAAGTTTCTGTCGCTGCGTGAACGCATGCGGTTCTCTGGTACGGTTTCCGAGGTGGTGGAACCGGCGGAGTTCAAGGGTTCTTTGCGTGCGTATCAGCGCGAAGGTGTCGGCTGGTTGAAGTTCCTGCAAGGTTTCGGCTTCGGTGGCTGTCTGGCCGACGACATGGGTCTCGGTAAGACCGTGCAACTGTTGGCGCTCCTGCAAGAACGCATGATGCATGAGGATCGCGCGCATTGCCCGTCGCTGATCGTCGTGCCGAAATCACTGATTTTTAACTGGGCTTCCGAGTCCGAAAAATTCACTCCGAAGCTGCGCGTGCTGGAGTACACGGGTCTCGAACGAGCCGCCTTGCGGGAAGCCTTCGACAAACACGACATCATCCTGACGACCTATGGCACGCTGCGTCGTGACGTCTTCCAGTTGCGCGATCAGCAGTTCGACTACGTAGTGCTCGACGAAGCGCAGACGATCAAGAATGCCGCCTCGCAAGTCGCTAAAGCGTCACGTTTATTGAAGGCCAACTATCGAGTCGCCTTGTCGGGTACTCCGATCGAGAACCATCTGGGCGATCTGTGGTCGATCTTTGAATTCCTCAATCCCGGCATGCTTGGTCGCAGCTCGCTGTTCAAGGCATATGCCCAGGATGCCCAGGATGAAAACTCACGCGGCATGCTGGGCAAGGGCCTGAAGCCGTTCATCCTGCGACGCACGAAGCAGCAGGTCGCCAACGACCTGCCGGAAAAAGTCGAGCAGACCATCTACTGTCAGATGGGCAAGGAACAGCAGCGGCTCTACGACGAGATGCGCGAGCACTATCGCAACTCGATCATGGGACTGGTCAAAGATCAGGGGCTGGCGAAGACGCAGATGCACGTGCTGGAAGCGCTGCTGCGATTGCGTCAGGCCGCCTGCCATCCGGCGTTGCTGGACGCGAACAAAATTGGCGATTCATCCGCCAAGCTGGATGTGCTCAGCACACAACTCGAAGAGCTTGTCGAAGAAGGCCACAAGGCGCTGGTCTTCTCTCAGTTCACGAGCTTGCTGGACATCGTCAAGAAGCACCTCGACGAGAAGGGCATTGTCTACGAGTACCTCGACGGCTCCACGCGCGACCGCAAGAAACGCGTCGAACGGTTCCAGAGCGACGAGAAGTGCCCCGTCTTCCTCATCAGCTTGAAGGCCGGTGGTTTGGGTCTCAACCTGACTGCCGCCGAGTACGTCTTCCTGCTCGACCCGTGGTGGAACCCGGCTGTCGAAGCGCAGGCCATCGACCGGGCTCATCGCGTTGGTCAGACAAAGCGCGTCTTCGCGTATCGCCTGATCTGCAAAGGCACCGTCGAAGAAAAGATTGCCGAGTTGCAAAAGCAGAAACGCGATCTCGCCGATGCGATCCTGCAGGAAAACAACAGCATGATGAAGAACCTGTCGCTCGACGACCTCGACATGCTGCTGTCGTAACGGCAGCGCAGGCGGCGATCGACAGGCGTCAATCAATGCGAAAGCCCGTGGCAAACGCACGGGCTCTAGCAGTTGTCAGGTTGGTTCGATAAGCAATGGCAGCCTTGAACCTCAATCCATCCGGAGTTCGAGGCGGATGCCGTTCATGTTGATCTGCAGCAGGCACTGCCGAACGGTGTCGGCGCAATGTCCGGCGTCCTGAGCCCATCGGATGATGTTCAGGTTCTCTTTGCCGGACCGATACTGCTCGATCACTTCGTAGGTCAGCGGGTCACGTTCGTAGGCGTCCTGCAGAATACCGAACGACTTCTGGTTGAATTCGCACCAGGCGTGCTCTCCGAGGAGTTGCTCGATGTGCCGATACCGCAGGAACGTGGTCCAGTAGCGGTGATACCAGTCATAGAAAGCAGCGTTGCCCAGATCACGCCGGGCAAACTGGCTTTCCAGCCATTGATGACGGCAAGCTTCGTGGTAAGCGGCTTCGAAGAGACTGGGGGCGGAAGTACCGGCGGGCTGCGTGCAGATCTGTGTGATCAAGGTCGAATTCCGTTTGTCGTGGACGGTTCGAACTGGGCGTGGCAATCACCCTTGACTTCATTCGCAACACATGCATCGAGCGTGATGCGTCAAAACGAGAGTAGTAGATCCCTCCCACTTGAGTGAAGAATAGACCGCCAACTTTTTCCCAGAGTTTCACAAATCTCGTCCGTTACTGCGGCTTATTCGTTTTCAGACCAGAAGATTAATAACTGTTCAGGCAACAGCCTTTGCGGGCATGGCTCTTGCGTTCCAGCCATCGAAAATCCCGCTATGGAACAGAAAGAAACGCCTCCGCGAACTCGACTACTTGATCTCTTTGGAGCTCCCTGTCGCAGCATCGACAACCCAGAAGGTCTTCTTCTCGTCGGCGACCACAGCCACTTGCCTACCCTCTGCGAACGGGATCGCCAGCGAAACGGTGATGTCCTTCTCGGAGACCTTCCAATGATCAACCTTAGTCGTGTCCAGCAAGCTGATGCGAACCAGTGTATCGCCCAGCACTCCGAGCAAATGCTCGTCATCCAGGAACCGACAGGGGGCACTCAAGCCTTTGGGAATCGGCACTTGAGTCGTTTCCCCGGAGTCGCGATCGATCAGCAGAACGTCATGCTGCCGTGTCAGGATGCACTTGTTGGCGGTGCGTGTTGGTGAAGGCTTCGTGGCGCCCTGAAACTCACCCGGGATCGTCGCCAGTTCTTCAGCATTTTGTGCGGAGAGCCATAGCAGGCGTTTCAAGTCGGCGGGGAGGACGATCACGGTCTTACCATCCTGGCTCAGCGCGAGCTGGCAGCGCGAGTCGAAACTGAGTTCAGCGAGTTTGTGTCCTTCCACGAGGTCCCAGGTAACACTGGCTCGCTGCCCGCGCAACAAGGCGACCTTGCCGTCAGCACTGACTTGTACCTCGTAAACGCCAGCCATCACGGCGGAACCCTGCTTGGGATCTGGCACTTCCGCTGACGTTTGGTAATCCCACGTCACCATGCGTCCGGACTTCGAATCGATGAATGCTGGCTGACTATCCGTGGCCAGCAGCAGCAGAGTTCCAGGAGTTGCCTCCTTGAGCATCTTCCCGGTATCGATGTTCCAGACTTCAACCTCACCCTTGGAGCGAGCGATAACGACCTCGGAACCGCTGCCCATCGGAACGAAGTTATTGACGTTGCCGCGAGCAGCAACGGGTGCGTTACTCAAAGATTTTGAACCGCCGAACAGGAAGAACGCCGCAACGCAAAGTCCCAGTGCCAGAACTCCCACGCCAGCAGCGAGTGACTTCCCGGGTAGACCGCCCACTAACGCGTCGGGCAGCAGCTTGTCCAGCATCTTCGACAAGCGTTTGCTCAATGGTGGAACAGCGGGTTCGGCACCAAGTTCCTCCAGTGCCTTCTCCACACCGCGCTGGACCATGGGATCGGCATCTTCATGCAGCGCTTGAATCGCGGGCAGGGCTGACTTCGCTCCCAGTTTTCCCAACGCGGTGACTGCGTGGTAGCGCACTTCAGGAGCACTGTCTCGCAGCATGGCCACCAGGGCAGGCGCGGCTTTGGTATCACCCAGCAATCCGATCGCAATGACAGCGCTGCAGCGCACGGCAGCTTCGTCCCGCAAAGCTCTTTCCAGAATTGGCAACGCTTGTTTGTTACCGATCTTGCCCAGCGCTTTCACGGCAGCGGAACGGACTTCGAAAGATGGATCTCGCGACACGAGTTCGCTGATCACCTGCCAGGTGTCCGCCTGAGCGATTTCCCCTAATGCATCGACAACGTGACGCCGCACTACGGGCTTGGAGTTCTCCAGCAGTCCCAACAGGATTGAGACGGAACTGGCGGCCTTCGCTTTTTTGACCCCCAGCAGAATCTTCGTTTGCTGCTCAGGAGTCGATTCCCCCAACAGCGGAAGCAGCGCGTCCACTGCGGTCACATCGCCAATCTTGGCCAAGGCATCAATGACCGAATCGCGCAGCGAGTCTGTGGCCTCCGGCAGCATCTTGATAATCGCCGGAACAGCACGAGGATCTCCGATCTCGCCCAAGGCATCCAAGGCGCGACGGCACAAGTCTTCGTCTGAGGCACCGATGAAAGGCAGCAAAGCCCGAACGGCACGCGGATCACGAATCTTGCCCAATGCGACGATGGCATTGAGCTGCGTGATCTCATCCTGGTCGTTCAATTGTTCCAGTAACTTGGTGACCGCGCGTTTGTCCCCAATGCGCCCCAGGGCTTCGATCGCGTAGGCACGAGTTGCGCCAGCCGTGTGATCGACGGTCATCAACAACGTTGGCACCGCGGACTCATCACCGATCTTTCCCAGCAGGATGACGGCGTCGAACAGCATGCCGCGATCGCGATGTTGAACCACATCCAGCAGCACTGGTACCGCGGTCTTTCCGATGTTGCCCACGGCATCAGCGACGTACAGCTTCAAATGCGGGTTCACCAAACCCAGACGCAACAGCGGCTTAACCGCGTGTTCTGAATTCATTCCGCGCAAAGCTTTGATACCCTCGCTGACGACTTCGGCAGAACGGTCCGCCAACGAGCGCAGCAGGATTGGCAGTCCGCGCGGATCCTGCAGCAACCCCAAGCCCTTAATCAAAGCCGAACGCACATGGTCCCAGGTGTCGTTTTCGACTGTCGCCATAATCTCCAACGCGCGCACGTCCTTGGACTCACCAAGTTCGATCAGCGCCATGCGGCGCTGTTGAGCCTCAGCCTGATCCAGTGGGTTCTTCTCCGCGACTTGGTCTCGCAACTTCTTCAGCTTGGCCGAAGCCAGCGTCTTCTTGAGTTCGAGCGTCGGTTCCGCAGGCAATTGCCGGATTGCGGTTTCAATGCACTGCTTGAGCTGCGTCGCCTCAAAGGACGCCGTGAAATCCGCCGCATCCGGAATCAGGACCGGAGCGGAGCACTTGCGGCATTTGCGATGTCGACCAGCCCATTCTCCACGAACTTGAAAGGTGAAACCGCAGGTGCAGGTGGCAGTGATAAGAGATTCGTCTTCAGCCTTCGCGGGTGGATCCGGCTCACGTTTGGGAGCTGTCTTCGTAGTTGCAGCAGGCGGAGAGACCTTCGTCGCGGTTGAAGCGGACGTCCGCGGCGGCATTCGATTCGTTGGTGAGACCCGGTTATTTGGCGGCACGGCGGGCACAGGTGTCGCCGATGCGACGATTGTGGTCTGAATCGCCGGATCCGATGGCTTCGTCGCGCCCACACGAGTCCCGCATTCGATGCACTTCATCATCGCGGGCTTGATACCGGCTCCGCATTTGGCGCACGTGCGCTCGGCGGAAACAGTCATAACTTGACCTTGCATTTGAGACTCACCTAAATCGGACTGTCAGCGGTTTGAGTATTTACCCGCCCCGTCGCGGCTCCGAGCCAGAGCCCGTCCAGCGCCTCATGCGACAAGTTTTTATAAGCCTGCAGCCCGTGACGTCGGAACTAGATGATTCCGACGTACGGGCTGGTCAGCATTCAGCAGAAATACTCAGCAGAGTTTGAGTTATTCAAACTTGCCCTTCAGGACTACATCAGCGTTCAACAGCGTTCCGCAGAACACTTCGAAGGAGTTGATTTCGCAGATGTTGGCGGTGTAACCGTCGGTCTGAGCCGAGCCAGCCACAACCGGGAAGCCAGGATTGAAGAACTTGTCGCCGTTGAGGTCGACCAGTTCCTTCACACTACCGTCAGCCATCAGCAAGTTGGCCTTGTCACCGTGAACGGCGAACCAGTCGCGGGTGTCCTGCAGAACCAGCTTGCCAGCGAGCGCACCGGTCGCGGCAGCGGTCGAAGCGTAGGTTGCTTCCGTAACCTGCTCACCAATCGTCGGATAGCTCAGCGGAATGAACTGCTGAACGTGGGTGCCAGTTTCAGCACCGGTAACCAGAGCCACTTTGGCACCATCCCAGTAGGCGGGACCGTCGTTGGCAGCTTCACCGAGACGAACACCAGTGGTCAGTTCTGCATTGATGTCGCCAGCCAGCACGGCTTCATCGATATCGCCAGGAGCGGTATCGCCCAGCAGCGGGATGTTGTTCGACGGAACCTGCGAACCTTCGACCATGCGGAGGGTCAGTGGTCCAGTCGTGTTGTTAACTTCCTTCAGACCGGTAATCGTCGCTGGACCACCCGTCGGGGTCGTGTAGGCATAGCTACCGGAGAGAGTAACGCCGAGGTAAGCGCTCGTGCCGGAACCCTGGGTCGCATACTTCAGACCGCTGCGGGACATGTGCCAGCTACCGCTATAGTTGGTGTTCATGCCCAGCTGGTTCACCATCTTTTGGGTTGCTTGAAGAGCTGTTGTTGAGTTTGCACCAGCAATCGTAACGGTACCAGTTCCATGTCCGCCGATAGCGAAGATGTCCGTCACATTGTAGCGCTCTGGTGGCAGAACCCAGAGACGAGCACCGTTCGAGGTGCTGACGCCGAGGGCATCATTCAGCTTCTCAGTACCGCGAACTGGATTGGACGGGCACTTCATCTGATCTGGCTTGCCCGACTTCATACCAACAACGTCAGCCACCCAGCCCCACTTGTCCATCGCGCCATCGCGCTTGAAGTCCCACTGACCGGTGCTGAGGCGACCTCGAGAGTCCTTCGCGGCAAAACCATGAAACGCAATACCGAGCTGACGGAGGTTGTTCTTGCACTGAGTATTGCGAGCGGCTTCGCGAGCAGCTTGCACGGCTGGCAGCAGCAGAGCCACCAGAATGGCGATGATCGAAATCACCACCAGCAGTTCGATGAGGGTAAAACCGGCACGCTTCGAGGTCAGACGAATCGTCTTCTGCATTCTTTTCTCCTGGATAGACACTAAAAACTTGTTTCAAAAACAAACGCTGTCTGAATTTCCGTGACACGCTACGACGCGTCCTTTGCGTCAGGGCCAACTTGCTCTCTCGCCCGAGCACCTCCTGTAAAAAGCTTCGCTAGCGATCTCGGAACTGGTCTGTATTCACTGAGCGAACTATCGGGTTCGCTCGTCAACAACCGATGTGGTCCCTGTGAAGACTCGATGAAACCCACAGATTCAAGTCGTTTGGCTGGTTCGATTTCGGAACTCGCCGTAATAGACTGCCCGCCCTGATTTGATGGCTGGCAGCACTGGTTGGACCATGCCCCACACCAGTGACTGGCTTCAACGGGCGGCTTTATCGGCGGCGTTTGTGAGGATTCTGTGAAGCCTCTATCAATGGTTTGCGAACTCTGCGGAGTGACTCAGCGTGACATCACCTAAGGGACGTAGCTTGCTGAGGCCGCTCCTGGTGTTGAGCGTCGTTGGTCCGTTGGCCTTGGCGTTGTTGATCGCCACGATTCAAAGCGTTCAACAGACATCCCTGCTGCGCGATCTGACACTCAAGCACCTGCGCGAAGTCGCCGCTGCTGTTGTCGACTCCGATCTGCCCCGAGACTTCCGGGATATCGCGAAACGCACGCGGACCGAAATTCTGTTGCTGGATCAGGAAGGCGTTGTCATCGCGGACAGCACCGACCGGTCCGTCGGACAGTCAGTCGCAACAGAGACCGACGTGTATCTCGCGCGGAACTACGATTCGGGTGCAGCTCATGTCCGACGCGGCGGTGTCGAATATGGAGCCGTCACACTCAAGCTGGATGCCAGCGGCGAGCCGCCCAACTACATGCGCGTGATGGAGTTGAACTTCGGCAGCGACGACCACACGGGGTTTGTCCCGGGTCGCATGATGACAGCTGGCTGGTTCTGGCTCTGCCTGGTCGGAGGCACCCTGCTGTTCTGGGCGGTGGCTCATCAATTGAGTCGTCGCATCCGACGGCCGCTTCAACAGGTGACCAACGCTCTGGACCAGTTGGGCGAACTGACCTGGGAGGGCAGTGTTGACGTCACCGGTCGTGGTGAAATTGAACAGCTCAGTGAAGCCTTCAATCGTGCCGCCGAATCGATCGCAACCGAAGTACAGAACCTGAAGCGTCAAAGCACTGATCTCGAACAGACCGCGCACTTTTTAGAGACCGTGCTGGGCGCAATGGTCGAAGGTGTGATCGCCGTCGATCCGCGACATTGCGTCATGTATGCCAATCAGGCCGCGGTGAATTTGCTGGCCTCGCGTTTCAAGCCGAATGAGCTGCCCGGTCGCCAACTCCTCGAAATGGCCCGACACCAAAGCATCGATCGCGCCGTGCGCCGAGCTCTGGCTGGCGAGCGCCGCGTGCGTCTCGAGTTCGAACTCCCTGCTTCGGGGCGGTTCATCAGCCTCCTGGCGACTCAACTGGTGGAAGGTTCCCACGCCGGCGCCGTGCTGGTGCTGCACGACGTTACGGATCTGCGACGTCTGGAACGCCTGCGCCGCGAGTTTGTTTCGAATGTTTCGCACGAACTCAAAACACCGCTCGCTGCGATTCAGGGTTATGTGGAAACGTTGCTCGACGGCGCGGTAGATGATCCCAACGTCAACCGCCGCTTCCTGACGGGAGTTGCGACGCAAGGCAATCGACTGCACGCCATGATTCAGGACCTTTTGCAGCTAGGTCGCATCGAAGCTGGCAACGAAGCGTTCAACATCCAGGACGTGGGGATCAGCTCGATCATCACTTCGGTCGTCGAAGAGAACCGGCACGTTGCGGAGGCCAAAGGTTTGCGTTGCGAAGTGGAGCCACCTGCCAACGACATCATCGTGCGTGCCGACGCCAAAGCACTGCGTACGATTATCGAAAACCTGCTGACGAATGCGGTGAAATACACCGCTACCGGAACCGTGCGTATCGCCTGGCGCGCTGAACGCAGGCAGTTACGAATTGATGTCAGCGATACCGGAGTCGGTATCGCCAGGGAACATCAACCGCGCATCTTTGAACGGTTCTATCGCGTTGACGAAGCCCGCTCGCGGGACGCGGGCGGAACCGGTCTGGGGCTGGCGATCGTCAAGCACCTCTGTCAGGTCTTCGGCGGCCGCGTGAATTTGCACAGCGAAGTCGGCAAAGGCAGCACGTTCTCCGTTTTCCTGCCAATGGTCTGAGCAGCGGTTACTTCCCGAGTGCCATCAGCGAGAGAAACTCGAACGCCAGATTCGCTGCGAGGATCGACGTGATCTGCGCCGCATCGAACGGCGGCGACACTTCGACGATGTCCCCCCCGACAATGTTCAGCCCTCGCAGGCCGCGGACGAGTTGCAGTATCTGATGGCTGGTAAACCCGCCGACTTCAGGAGTCCCCGTGCCCGGCGCAAAGGCCGGATCGACCGAATCAATGTCGAGCGTGATATACGCGGCGCGCGTGCCCACCCGCTGACGGATTTCGTTGACCACTGTCTGTGCGCCGCTGTTAAGTGCTTCATCAATCGTGATGAGCCGTGCTCCGAGCTGCTTCGCATCCAGGTAGTCCTGAGGCCCTGCCGTCGGTCCACGGATGCCGATCTGGAGATAGGCATTGGTATCGATGAGTCCCTCTTCAATCGCACGTCGAAACGGTGTGCCGTGGCTGTAGCGATGAGATTTGTATTCCTCATCCCATGTGTCGGGATGGGCGTCGAAATGAATCACCGCCAACGGGCCATGTTTCTTCGCGTGGGCTCGCAGCAACGGCAGACTGATGGAGTGCTCGCCGCCCAGAGTGACCAGGCGGCAGTTCTGTTTCAGAATCTGGCTGGCTTCGGTTTCGATCGCAGCATGGGTGGCCATGATGTCAACGGGCACGACATCGACATCGCCGTAGTCGATCACTTTGAGTTTCTCAAACGGCGCCACCTGCAGCGCGTTGTTGTAGCCCCAAAGCAGTAAGGATTGCTCGCGAATGCCGCGAGGGCCAAACCGGGTACCGCTGCGATACGACACCGAACCGTCATAAGGCACGCCCAGAATCGCGACGTCCGCACCAGTCGCGTCCCGCGTATGTGGCTGATGTCCGAACGTCGCGATGCCCTGATACGGTTGAAATGAGAAGCTGCTCACTCTTATGTCTCCTCAGCGGTGGTGTCCGACAGCACTTCTGTATGTGTTACGTCGAAGGCGCGTCGCGGAGATGATTCAGGTACCGTGGCGGACAGAATCAGCTCGACGACTGCCCGAGAGTCTGGTCGCTCGCCAGCATCCGCCCAAGATCAAACCGTCCGCACGACAAGTCTCCTGTCCGTTCCCTCTGGAGTCCGCACGATGACGAGACGTTCCCTTCGGACTTTGTGCCTGTTAGGAGCCAGCATGTTGCCGCAGCTTTTGCCGATCATCACTCCGGAGCCGGGACAGTGTGGCGACTACGATCGCACGGTGGGTAAGCCGCATCAGAGCCGGTCGGTGGTGGTCGCTCGCAAAGGGATGGTGGCCACAAGTCATCCGCTGGCGGCTCAAGTGGGCATCGACATCCTGAAAGCCGGAGGCAACGCCGCCGACGCTGCGATTGCCACGAACGCGATGATGGGTCTCGTCGAACCGATGAGCTGCGGTATCGGCGGTGATCTGTTCGTGATCTATTGGGACGCCAAGACTCAGAAGCTGTACGGACTCAACGCCAGCGGCCGCAGTCCGTATGCCCTCAATCGCGAAGTCTTCAAGTCGAAAGGCATGACCGAGATTCCATCCTACGGTCCGCTGAGTTGGTCAGTTCCCGGTTGCGTCGATGGTTGGGACGAACTGCGCCGCCGCTTTGGCACCATGCCTCTGGATCAAGTGTTGAAGCCATCGATTGGGTACGCTGAAGAAGGCTTCGCGGTTCCGGAAGTCATCGCCAGCTACTGGAAAGGTTCCGCGAAGAGCCTCAGCGAATGGCCAGATTCTGCGAAGACTTATCTTCCCGGCGGCAAATATCCCACCGTCGGGCAGGTCTTCAAGAACCCCTGGCTGGCGAAGTCTTATCAGGCGATTGCCAAAGGTGGTCGCGATGCGTTCTATCGTGGTGACATCGCGCGACAGATTGTGACGTTCAGCGAGAAGCACGGCGGCTATTTCGCGATGAAAGATTTTGAGGACCACACATCCGAGTGGGTGGAGCCGGTCTCGACGAACTATCGCGGGTACGATGTCTGGGAACTGCCGCCGAACGGTCAGGGGATCGCTGCTCTGCAGATGCTGAACGTGCTGGAGAAGTATGATCTGAAATCGCTCGGGCATAACTCGTCGGAAACGCTGCATTTGCTGGTCGAATCCAAGAAGCTCGCGTTCGCCGATCGATCGAAGTTCTATGCCGATCCCGCCTTCAACAAGTTGCCGGTGAAAGAGTTGATTTCAAAGGAATACGCTGACCGGCAGCGGCAGCGCATCAAGCTCGATCAGGCCGCGAAGGATGTACCGCCCGGCGATCCGAAACTCGGCCACGGTGACACGATCTATCTGACAGTGGTCGATGAGAACCGCAACTGCTGCTCGCTGATTCAAAGCATCTATTACGGCTTCGGCTCACAGGTGGTGCCCGGCGACGTCGGCTTTGCGATGCAGAACCGCGGGCAACTCTTCGCCCTGGACGATCAGCATCTGAACCGTCTGGAACCGCACAAGCGACCGTTCCACACGATCATTCCGGCGTTCGTCACGAAGGACGGCAAGCCTTACTTCTGTTTTGGAGTGATGGGCGGCGACATGCAGCCTCAGGGACACGTGCAGATTCTGGTCAACATGATCGACTTCGGCATGAACGTGCAGGCTGCGGGAGATGCCGCGCGATTCAGCCACTACGGATCACAGAGTCCCACCGGCGATCCGCTGGATCCAGACGGCGGGACAGTCGGAATTGAATCGGGCGTCAGTCCCGAAGCCGCGCGCGGACTGCAGCAGCGCGGCCACAAGCTGGTCCGTTCGCCGGGAGGCTACGGCGGCTATCAGGGTATTTTAATTGATTTGGAGAACGGCACTCTGCACGGAGCGACAGAACCTCGGAAGGACGGCGCAGCCTTGGGCTACTAACCGACATCTATGCAGTAGGGTGGGACAAGCGATCGTAACTAATTGGTGGGCCGGCGCGTTCGACAAGGATTAGCCTCGACAGTCCGGCTCCGCGCACAACAGGACTCGATCGCGCCGGCCCACCACAGGACGGCCTCGAATGCTGGTCCCACCCTACCACGCGCGCTAAGCAGATTAGCTCGCGCGCAGCAGCGGGAATTCCTGCGGTTCGAGAACTCGCCTTGACCTCGCAAAAAAGATTGTCGTACGACGACTCTTTGCCGCCGCATTTCGCGGCCGTTTGCCAGTCAACGTCTCGCCACCGCCGGTCCGATGCATCTACTTCAACGATATATCCTGAAGGAGCTTGTGCGAGTCCTCGTACTCGTGCTGTCGTTGCTGACGGTGCTGCTGGTGTTCGTGGGCGTGTTTCGTGAAGCGACGGCCAGCGGGCTGGGTCTGGCGGAAACGCTGTCGATCATTCCGTACATCGTGCCCAGCATGCTGCCGTACACGATTCCGTCGACGATGTTGTTGACGGTGTGCATGGTCTATGGCCGGCTGGGTGCCGACTACGAGATTACCGCCGCGAAAGCCTCTGGGATCAGCGTGATCTCACTGCTGATGCCGGCTTTCGTGCTCAGCGGCGTTCTGAGCGTGTCCACTCTGCTGCTGTGCGATCAGGTCATCCCCTGGTCGGTGGCGAAGATTCAACGCGTGATTTCACTCGCGATGGAAGACATCTTCCTCGACATGCTGGCATCGCAAAGTTCCGTCAAGGATCGCGAGCACGGCATGGCGATCTCGGCGGTGCGCGTCGACAAGGCTGAGCACAAGTTGATTAAGCCCAACATTCGATATTCGCCCGCCGGAAAAGAACCGGTCATCGTGCAGGCCGACGAAGCGACCGTGCGGATTGACGTTGATCAGCAGACCGCCGTGATTCACTTCAAGCAGGCGTGGATCGACGCTCCGGGCCAGGTTACTCTGAAGCTGGATGATCAAGAATTTGCCTTCCCGATGGGCGGGCTGCGCAAGAACGAAGTGCGGTCGCGCAATCTCAATCTGAATGCCATTCAGCGGCAGTTGGTGGACCTCAAGGAACAATCGCAGGCCACCGAAGAACAGCGGGCGATCTCAACGGCGTTTACGCTGGCGGTGGGCAACTTTAACGAGTTCGTCGAGGTGCCATTTCAACACTACCACGAGCGGCTGCGGACGAATGTGATTATGACCAACAAGCACCGCACCGAAGTGCAGAATCGCTTTGCGTTGTCGTGTAGTTGCATCTTCTTCGCTCTGCTGGGTAGTCCGTTCGCCGTACTGCAAGCTCGCAGCCAGTTCCTGACGAACTTCTTCTTGTGCTTCTTGCCTATCCTGCTGGTGTACTACCCTGTCGTGCTGCTGATGATGAACCTGTCCATCACAGGCAAGGTGAATCCTGCGATTGCGATGTGGTTGGGAAATTTCTTGCTGTTTATTGGTGCCAGCGTTGTGTTAAAGAAAGCCATCCAACATTAAGTTGGGTTGAGTGCTCGCGGGCCAGCGCACTGGGCAACAGCGTTTGAATTCTCCCCTCGGAACACATCATGGCTGAAGTGGCGACACAGTGCCCGCACTGCGAAAAAGTGCTGAAGCTTAAGTCGACTGCAATGCTGGGCAAGAAAGTCGCGTGCCCCAAGTGCGGCGAGTCCTTCACCATCAAACGCCACAAAGAACCCGAAGTCGTTGAAGAATACGAAGAAGATTACGGCGAGCCCGCTGAAGACTACGAGGATTACGAAGAAGAAGAAGCCCCGCGCCGTCGCTCAGCCGGCTCCTCATCGCGCCGCTCCAAGGGGAAAACGGCAAAGAAAAGTCGCGGGACGCCCACTTGGATCGCGCCGTTAATGATCGGCATTGTGGTTGTACTGGGACTGGGCGGGGTCATCGCCGGTGGCGTTTACATCATTCCGAAGCTCAGCTTTGGCAGCAACGTCGTCAACATGGCGTACCTGCCGGCAGAAACTGAGATGGTGATTCACGTGCGTCCGCAGGAGATCTGGAACGCCGCACTGCTGGCTCCCATTCGAGATAACCCACAGCTCAAGCAACTCGTCGCGCAGCAGGCCGCGAATGGAATGCAGATTGAGGCTACCGATATTCAAAGCTTGACGATGGGATTCACCGGCATTGCCGAGAAGCGGCGCGTCAATCCCTTCGGGGGTGGCTTAGGTCCTGTTGTTCGCCCATCCAACGAGAAGTTCGTCGGTGTCATGCGGCTGTCGAAAGACGTCACGGAAGACATGCTGCAAAAGATTCCCGGTAGTTCCAAAGAGGCTCATAACGGCCAGTCCGTCTACACCAGCGCGCAGCGCGGAAGGTCCGTCGGGATGTGGCTGGCCTCACCGCGCGCGATGGTGTTTGGCGACTCAGCAGAGGTCAAAAAGGCAATTGATCGGGGAGCGACCGAGCCGCGGTTGAAACGCTTTGACTTTGCCAACGCGAAACAACATCTCTTCATCGCTCTCGCGCCGGAAAACCCGGTGTCCTCGGGGAACGTACCGGCGGTTGGCACGCCCGATCAGAAGTTGACGGCGTCGCTCGACAAGAACGCGAAAGGCTTTTGCTTCGGGATGTCGGTGACATCAGATATTGCCATGCAGGTCCAGGTGCCCTGCTTTGATTCCGCTGGCGCCAAGGCGCTGCACACCGACATTGAAGCCATTCTGACAGATGCCAAGAGCAAGATGGGCAGCCAACCCGCGCCGCCCATTCCGATGCTCCAAAGCCAGATCGACGTAGGCAAGGCAACCATGAATTC
>CAYLTY010000068.1:0-35639 GCA_964386705.1 uncultured Planctomycetaceae bacterium | reverse complement strand
GTTTGCACACAGGCGAACGACGTCTGCACGCCGAACTGGAGATGTACCTCGCCGGTCGCGCGGCCGAAAAGCTGGTCTTCGATGAATACTCAGCGGGTGCCGAAAGTGATCTGGCGCGGGCGACTCATGTGGCTCGTGCAATGGTCGCTCACTGGGGCATGAGCCCCGCGATTGGGCCGGTTGCGCTGCGGCAGGGCGAAGAACATCCCTTCCTTGGCAAAGAGATGCATCAGTCGCGCGAGTTCAGCGAAGAGACAGCGCACCTCATCGACCAGGAGATTGCGAAGTTCCTGATGGCGGCCAGCGATCATGCGACAGCCATCCTGCAGGAACATCGCGAACAACTCGATCAGCTCTCCGAAGCGCTCTTGGAGAAGGAAACGCTGAGCTACGAAGACATGGTCGAAATGCTCGGCCAGCCGGTCAAATTCCAGTCCGAAACCGACAACGACACGCTGGACGAACCGGCCACGGCCGGCCCGGGTTAGGCTGGCGAGCGGTTTCCGGAGCGCAGCCGCCCTGCAACTTGTTGGCAGCAGCAGTCGAGGCAGATTCATGGCGACGGATCTTTCACAGTTCCATCATCCGGTTGCTGACTTCCTCGACGCGGAACGTGCGAGTTCGCTGGAGCGTTTTCGACTTACGCCCGAGCAACTGCAGTTCTACAACGAAAATGGCTACGTCGCCGGAGTCCGAGTGCTCAGCGACGAACAGTGCGACCGGCTGTGCGATCAACTCACGGAGTTGTTCGATCCGCAGCACGACGGGCACGAATATTGGCACGAGTATCACTCGAACGAATCCGGTGATCCGAACGCGGTTTTGTTTCACGCGCTCGGAGCCTGGCGCATCAAGCCTGGGTTTCATGATGCCTTGTGGAACCCTGCCTTCGCAGTTCCGGCCAGCCAGTTGCTGGGCGGATCAGTGCGGTTCTGGCATGACCAGCTCTTCTGCAAGCCCGCGCGGCATGGCGGAGTCGTCGCATGGCATCAGGACTATTCGTATTGGACCCGCAGCCGGCCGATGGCGCATCTCACTTGCTGGATCGGGCTCGATCAGAGCACTCGTCACAACGGCTGCATGCAGTACATCCCCGGCAGCCACAAGTGGGATCTGCTGCCGATTACCGGACTCGCCGGTGACATGGACGCCATCCGCAAAGTGCTCAATGACGAGCAATGGGACGCACTCCACAACCCGGTGCCGATCGAGCTGAAACGCGGGGAATGCACCTTTCATCATCCGCTGATGGTGCATGGCTCACGCGAGAATCGCACCGATGGGCCGCGTCGGGCTTATGTCATCAATTGCCTGCGTGATGGCGTTTGTTCGGGGACGAATGATTCCCTGCTGCAGGGGGTTCCACCCATTCCGTCCGGCGAGCCAATCGCAGGGCAGTTCTTCCCCATGTTGCTGGACGTGCAGTAGTTCGGCCCAAAAGGAATTGTGTCAACGGCAGAATTTGGGCTATAGAGCCTGCGCTGAAGGGTTGTTTGGTGCCCGTTCCCGCGAAAGGACTCGCCGGTGAATCTGCTGTTTCGAGTGCTTTACGCTGCCCATTGCAAAAGCACTCATCACAAACTCGCGATGGATGCGCTGAAGTTTCTTGCCTGTCCCGACGTGGAACGGTGGCGGCAAATCTTTCTGAAGCATCACGCGCCCTACCTCACCGGAGCGAAGGCTCCCGACACCAAATTCAAAGACTTTCGCAACCACGTGCTGCATGTCAGCGACAACTATTGGGGTGGAGCAACCTCGGCGGCACGGCTGTGGTACGGTCGAGCTGTTGAACAACTGAAAAAAGGGGACTGGGTTAACGGCGTCTACGCGGCTGGCATCCTGAGCCACTACTACACCGACCCGCTGATGCCGTTTCATACGGGCCAATCCGAAGCCGAGAACAACATCCATCGGGCCACGGAATGGAGCGTCACGAAGTCCTACACCGACCTGTGGACCGTGTTGGAAATCGACTTGGGCTTTCCGACGATTGATGTCCCGTCAGGTGACGACTGGCTCGAACAGATGGTGCGGGCCGGCGCCGAAGCGTCGCACTGCTACTACGACGAATTGATCGCCCATTACGACTTCGCCGCCGGTTCAAAGAATCCCCGTAAGGGACTGGATGATCACGCGCGTCGCATCATTGCGGGATTGCTGGGGCACGGAGTCGTTGGCTTTGCGAAGATTCTCGGCCGCATGATCGATGAAGCCGCCGTCACGCCGCCTGAGGTCAGCCTGACTGCTGAGTCTGCAGTCGCCACGTTGAACGTGCCGGTGCAGTGGGTCAGCGGCAGCCTGGCCAACCGCAAGGAACGCAAAGTCGTGAAGGCGATGTTTCAAGAGTTCCAACAATCAGGCAGCGTTAAAGAACACCTGCCCGAAGAGAACCGGGTCATTCGCGATCTGGTCATCACCAAATCCAACGGCGGCGTTGTTGGCGCACCCGTTGTCCCAACACCTGCTCCCGCCGTCATCCCACCAGCGGTTCCAACACCCGCAGTGCAACCCGTGGTAGTCAGCAAGCCGGTTTCTGTTCCCGCATCCGTACCAGCACCTGCTCCCCAGCCAGCATCCGTTGAACCAGCGAAAGGCGATCGGTTCTATCTGGAACTAAACAGCCCGATCGTCGATGCGCCGTCCATCGGCCCCAAGATGTCCGAGCGGTTTGTTGCCATCGGCATCAAGACGGTCGGAGACCTGCTGGCCCTCAATCCAGAGCGCGGTGCTACGCTACTCAACATTCCGCAACTGACACCCAAACTGATGCAGCTCTGGCAGGACCAAGCACGGCTGTGCTGCGAGATCGCCAATCTTCGCGGCCACGATTCGCAGATTCTGGTGGCCTGCGGTTACCGCACAGCCAGTTCCGTCGCGTCCGCTGATCCCGAGAAGCTGACTCAAGCAGCGATCGCGATTGCGACCTCGCCCGAAGGCCAGCGAGTCCTCCGCGGTTGCGCAGTTCCAGACTTCAACGAAGTGAGCGGCTGGATTCGAGCTGCTCAACTACACCAACCGCAACGCGCGGCCGCCTGACCTCATGGGGAGATTGGTCCGCTAACCGATCATGCGGCGCAACTGGTCGATGTAGCCGGGGATCTCGCCGTAGGGGTCAGCTTCTTCGTATTCCAGCACGAGATAGCCGCGGTAGTTGGCCGCCTTGAGGATGTCGACCATGCGCTTCAGGTCGCCGACCTGCTTCTGACCTTTGGTGAAGATCGACACCTTGACCTGTGCATTCACGGCGTATGGTGCGATCTGTTCGAGGTCCGCGTATGGATCATCAGTGCGGAAGTTGCCGCTGTCGTAGTTCACTCCGAACCACGGCGACTCCTTGACGCCTTTCACAATGGCCAGCAGCTGCGCCGGAGTCGCCGTAATGCCACCGTGATTCTCCAAGGCCAGCACGACGCCCTGCTTCGCGGCGTGATCGAGGCACTCGTTAATGGCTGAGATGCAACGTTCGCGAGCCGCTTCTTCCGAGTCTCCCTTCGGGATGTTGCCCGCGAAGATGCGAATGACCGGCGCGCCCATGAACGCCGCGTGATCGATCCAGGAGCGACACAGTTCGATCTGCTGTTGGCGCTTCTCATCGGTCGCCACGCAGAAATCGTTGCCAATCGCGGTGCCGGAAATGTCCAGCCCCAGGCGGAAGGCGCGTTCCTTGATGGACGTCAGGTACTCGTGCGTTACTTCCTTCGGAAAGTAGTAGGACGTGAGTTCCGTGCCGGCCAGGTCCAGCGACGCGCAGTAATCAATGAAGCCATCCAGCGTCAGCTTGGCGTCCTTGACGGTGTCCTTGGTCCAGTTCTTCGGCAGCAGTTTGTTAAAAGAGTAAGCCGCGAGACTGAGCTTCATGTACGGTCGGCCGGTCCGCTGGGGAGGTTCAGCAGCGAACACGTTGTTGCTCAGCGGAGCGCAGGCTGCGAGTGCCGCCGCCGTAGCAGTGTGTGACAGAAAACCTCGCCGCGTCATGGAACCAGGCGCCATTTCGAAAACTCCAACCATTAAAGTGCTGTGTGCTCGGTGCAAGGCCGATCGCGATCCGTCTGGCGGAACTGTAGTTCTTCCGGACAACAGTGAAACCGAGCAAGAAGACTCGACCGGCCCCTTTGCATTGCCGCAACAATGAGCCTGCGAGATGATCTCGCCAGCGAGCCCACCGCAGTACGCGCATCGGGGCGAACAAGAACATGCCCTCGAATCGCTCAGTATTCCACGTTTACGCAAGAAAGTGTCCAAAATGAAATCCAACTTCGGGAGTTGCCCATTAGTCGTCCTGACTTTGGTCGCGTCGGTCAGCCTTGTTGGTTGTGGAGGCGGCGACAAACCAGCCGCACAGCAAACGAAGGGGCCAGAAGTTGTTGCTCCGGCGGAAGTTCCTGTTGCAGCAACGGACGAAGTCGCGACCGAACGCGCCAAGCTGAGCCCCGAAGACAAGGCTATCGTGGACGCTCAAGAGTGGTGCGTGATTTCGAACGAAGAGCGACTGGGTTCGATGGGTGCCCCGATCAAGCTGGACATCAAGGGTCAGGCCGTCTTCATCTGCTGTAAGGGCTGCCAGAAGAAAGCGGAATCCGATCCAGACGCGACTCTGGCCAAGGTCGAAGAACTGAAAGCCAAGAAGAAGGCTCAGCCGGGCGAAGCTCAGCCAGAGACCAAGACGGAAGCGACGGAGCCCGCTCCGACCAAGGAAGGCGAGAAGTCGTAACGCGCTCGAGTTGCCTCGACCGACATTGGCTTCCCTTTTCTTCTCTCTGGCATCGGCAACGTGATCGCGACTTCCCCACAGCTCAGACTTTCCGAGTGGCTGATGACGCTCGCGCTGGCTGTGGGGCTGACGATGCTGTTCTTCTGGCCGTTGTGGAACGGTGGCGGCGTCATCGGCGGCGATACGCTGACCTACTTCTACCCGCAGAAGCAGTTTCTCGCCGAGCAGCTGCAGGCCGGCCACATCCCGCTGTGGAATAATCGCAGCGGGTTTGGTTATCCGCTGGTGGCTGAGAGTCAGACCGGAGTTTTCTACCCTCCGAACCTGCTGCTCTATCGTTTCCTGAATCTGGAGACGGCTTACATCGCCAGCCAGCTCGGCCACTATGTGTTGGGCTTCGTGTTCACGTGGTTGTACGCCCGCCGCATGGGCCTGCATCCGATGGGAGCCTGGCTGGCTGCTCTAGTCTACATCTACGGCTGGTTTCCCCCGCGACAGTGCCTGGAGTGGGCGATTGTCGGAGGCTGCTATCTGCCCGGCGTGTTGTGGTTCGTCGAAGGCTGGCTGCAGAGCAGTCGCGCCCGGCCTCTGGTTGGCGCCGCCGTATGCATGGCGCTGCAGATGCTGTCCGGCCATTTCCATCTCGCCTTCATGACGCAACTGGTCGTGGTGAGTTACTCACTGCTGCGACTCTGGTGGGCTCGAGATGGTGTGCACGCGGCTTTATTGCAGAGTCGCAAATCCACGCTGGTGCCATTCCTCACCGTGGCGTTTGGACTTGGGCTGGCAAGTTCCCAACTGCTCCCTACCTGGGAGCTAAAACAGCAAAGCCAACGGCAGGCGTCCGAGAGCGTCGACTTCGATCCGGCCTACGGATCCATCCCGCCGCTCTATCTGACTCAAGTTGTTGCTTCGTGGTTCTACTGGTACTCGTCCGAGATCAGTCGCGACGTCGCCTTGGGCGAGATGGCGAAGATCTCTGGAACGAATCAGGTCGAGGCGCATCTTTACTTCGGCCTGATACCGCTCGCGCTGGTCCTGCTGATGCTGTGCTGGCGCGGCCTGCGAACGATCTCGATGGATCGCTTCGCGCTGTTGTGGCTGGGGCTAGGAATCGCTGCGGTCATCTACGCGACGGGATACCTCGTTCCCGTGGCCCGCTACGTGCCGGGATTCGGCTTCTTTCGAGGACCGGGACGCTATGGGCTAATCACAACTCTGGCCGTGGCATTTCTAGCGGCGCGCAGCTTCCAGGCGTTGAACGACAATCAGCGATCGCGCCCTCATGCCATCATCGGCGCGATCATCATCGCGCTGACCACCTACGATCTGTGGTTGGTGCCGCAAACGGTGAACTACGCCACGATGACCGCCTTCCGAGCCACTATCAACTTGCCGAACAGCGCCGTTCGAGAACTCCTTAAGAGAGCACCGCAGCCCACACGACTCTACGCTCCGGGACCGAACCTCACGAATCTCTTGGGCTCAGCATCGGTTCCCGAGTATCTCGGCCTGGGGCCAGGTGAATATTACTCGCCAGAAACCAAAGCCCCGGCCCTGACAACGCTGACTCCCGAGTTTCTCGACTGGGCAGAGCAATCCGGTATCACGCACGTTCTGACCTTTGAACCGGTGTCGCAACTCGACGGGACCGACCGCTGGAAACTGGTCTGGGCCGACGCCGATCGCTTCCTGAATCAAGCCTGGGGCCGGTCGATTCTCAGCCCCATCTACCTCTATGAACTTACGGCGACTCGTGGGCGGATCTGGACAACGAGTCCTAACGCCCGCGTGGTGAGTACGTCCCTCAGCGACCCAGCAGCCAGCGCGGATGAAGTTCAAATCAAGGTGGATGCCAACGACGCCACAACGGTGGTGCTGACGGATCTCCTCTACCCCGGATGGAACGTGACGGTCGATGGTCTGCCCGCAACCGCCACGCGTTTCGCGAAACAGTTCCGCGCCGTTGATATCCCTGCTGGCCAGCATGAAATCGTCTGGCGTTATCAGCCGACCAGTGTGCGGATCGGATTCCTAATCAGCGGCATCTCGACGTTGATCGCGTTTGTCGTTTTCTTTCGTCGCTCGCCCGTGCCCACATCAGTTCCTTAAGACTCCTCAGACATATGTGGAAGCTCTTCCTGCAACTCTCTGACGGCTACCTCATCAGCATGGCCCTTTGGCTGGTCCTGCTGCTGATGACGCCGCGGGTGTTGCTCGGCTTCCGCCGCCGTTGGAAGGCTCAGCCAAAGAAGCAGAAGTGGGTGAGGCTGGGACTGAGTCTGTGGCTGGTGTGTGGACTGTTCACTGCCATCGAAGTCGGCTTTGCGTTGCTCTACGACACAACCGACTCGTTCGACATGACCAACGTCTCGCATCGTTGGTTCAAGGTGCATGTTGAGCCGGACCTGAAGCAACTGGCGTTTCAAGACGGGTCCGGCATCGACTACCGCGACGATGTTGAATTTCCGCTCGCCGTTCCGCGTGATCAACAACACATCGTCTTTCTCGGAGACAGCTTCACGTTCGGACATGGCGTTCCGGATGTGAGGAATCGCTTCACGAATCAACTGCGAGCCAGGCTCAACCGTGATCAGTCAACGCAGGGCAAGTTCGTTGTTTCCAATCTATCGAAGCCCGGCTCTGACCTGTTGTGGGGCGAGGCTGTTCTGAACAATCTGGCGAAGGATCGACGCCCGGTTGACGTCGCCGCCTACGTGATGTGTCTCAACGACATCGAAGCGTTTCACGAACGGTTCATGGACTTCAACAACGAAGTCGGGCGCCTGCGTTCTCAGCCCGGCTGGTTTCTGGTGCGAGACACATACTTCTTCAACTGGGCTTACTTCCGCGGCGTGCTGCTGACTCAATCCGAAGTGCGTAACTACTACTCGTTCGTCAAAGACTATTACGCCGGTGAGCCGTGGCAGAAGTTTTCCGCCGCGCTGCAGCGAGTCGCTCGTCAGAACGCCGAACGCGACACGCAGTTCTGCCTCGTGATCTTCCCGTTCCTGCACAACCTCGGGCCGGACTATCCCTTCGCCGAAGCGCATCGTCAGGTCGCAGCCGAATGCGATGAGCTACACATTCCGTGCGTTGACCTGCTACCTGCTCTGCAGTCACACGCGGGCGAACGACTGACCGTCAATCCCTTCGACGCGCATCCCAACGAAAGAGCTCACGCGCTGGTCGCAGATGAGCTCAAACTGAAACTGCCTGCGTTGCAGTCACCGGGCACAGCCAGTCCTGCCCGGTAGCATCCGCTAATTCGCTTTCTTGCCAGACGTCACGAACTCTTCGCGATTCAATACGCCGTCATTGTTGACGTCGAACTTGATAAACCGCTTCGGAGCCTCATCCGGATCGGGCTGGTTCGCGAGGAACTCATCCCGGCTTAGTTTGCCATCCTTGTTCTTGTCCTTGTTGTCGAAGAGTGCGTTGCGATCCTGCTTCGGTTTCGCAGGAGTGCCCGCAGGCGCTGGGTCATTTGCAATCTGCGGCTTCGGTTCGGGGTGCTTGTCGAGGATCGCTCTCAGCTGCCCCACGATCTCCGGCTGATCGGCGGCGAGATTCTTCGTTTCCTGCGGGTCCTTTTCGTAGTCGTATAATTCAATGTCCGCAGTGTCGGCAGTCGCTCCGAACTTCTTCCATTCAACCAGGCGATGGCGATCGGTGCGAATCGACCGCCCCAGAACCTGTCCCTTGCCGGCGACAGTGCGCGGGTAGACCTGAATGGCATGATCTCGGACGGGAGCTGATCCATCGTGCAACGTTGCGACCAGACTCTTGCCATCGAGGCCATTCGGAATATCGATACGGATTAACTCGCTCAGGGTTGGGAACACATCCACAGATTCGACGAGCGAACTGGATCGCACCCCACCCTTGATGGTCGGCACAGATACCAGCAGCGGAATGCGTGTGGCTTGTTCGTAGTTCGTGTGCTTGCACCACATGCCGTGATCACCCAAGTGCCAGCCGTGGTCGCCCCAGAACACAATGATCGTGTTCTGCGTGAGCGCCTGCCGGTCCAGTTCGTCGAGCACTCGGCCGACTTGAGCATCCATGTAACTGATCGCGGCGTAGTAACCGTGAATCAACGAACGCTGCAGGTCATCGTCCAGAGCGCCCGATTTGGGGATGTCGGCATACTGACGCAACTCTCCGCCGAACTGTGGTGCGTAGTTCGGAGCGTCCTGCGGTGCCTCACGAACTTCAGCCAGTTTGAAGGCTGCTCGATCGTAAAGGTCCCAGTACTTCTGTGGTGCGACGAACGGCAGATGCGGCTTCGCAAATCCCACTGCCAGAAAGAACGGTTGCTTGGGAGTCGCCTTCGCAGCCTGCAGTCGACGGATGGCTTCGTCGGCAATCGCGCCGTCCCCATAGTCATTATCAGCCACATCAGCGGACTCAAAGGCCGCACCCCGCGCGGTATCCTTCGCCCGGTTCGTCGCGACTGCGTACTGCTGAGTACCGGGCTTCCACGATGGAACAGTCCACGAGGCAGCGTCTTCGGTGTTGCCTTGTCCCACATGGAAAATCTTGCCGAGCCCTTCCGTACGCCAACCGTGCATTTTGAAGAACTGAGGCAGCGTCATCAGGCCGGGATCAGCCTTGCGGAAGTTGGTGGGCAAGTCGTAGATGCCCAGCGATTGCGGTCGAAGTCCAACCAACAAGGCATTCCGGGACGGCGAGCAAACCGCCTGATTGCAGTACGCTCGATCAAATTGCATCGACCGGGAAGCCAACCGATCAATGTTTGGCGACTTGACCAGTTTGTCGCCATAACAGCCGAGGTATGGCTTCAAATCATCCACACAGATCAATAACACATTCGGCTTGTCCGCGGCCTGAATCGAACTGGCGACGAACAACAGCAGCAGCGTCAGCAGTAACTTCATGGGAGCGCCTCAAAGATTGACGAGTCAGCCCGTGGAAAGCCTGGAACTCACGACCTTGCCCTTTGTAGCACAGTCCGTGCCACCGTAGGCAGTGCCGCGAATTGAATCACCGTACGGGCGGCTTGGTCTCGATCGCAAACAGATGGCTCTTATGGGCGATAAATAATACGCCTTTGGATGCTGTGGGGCTGGTGTAGCAGGTGTTGCCCATATTGATCTCACGCAGCGGTTGGATTTGCGAAGGACGGTCTGCGGCCGGAACGCCCTCCGGTAGTTTGCCAGCAACGCTCGGATCTGCCGAGACTTTGAAGATGGCAATATCACCATCCTCATCTGTGATGTAGACCTTGCCATCCGCCACGAACGGTGGCGTCCAGATGGTGGCAAATGCGTCGTGGGTCCAGTGTGACACGCCAGTCTTGCGATTCAGGCAGTGCGTCAAACCTGACAAGTCCGTCGCGAAGAGTAAATCACCCGCGATTACGACCGGTGCCGGCGTGCGGTGCATCTGCTCCTCAAACTCCAGCTTGCCGTTGGAATTAAGATCGTGCCCGACATACTTCCAGACGACGGCTGAATTCGGATTGGGAATCGCCATCTGCCCCTTATCAGGGTCCACAGCTTGGAAGCGGCTATGCGGGACGATCGTTTGGGGATCGGCTTTCAGCACGGCCAGTTCTGCACTGACATCACCGCGTTTGGTGGCATCGATGCACCAGATACAAGCGAGCCCCTCGCCATGCTCCGGATCCTGCCCTGTGGTGAGATAAACTCGATCCTCGTGGAGCACCGGCACACCAATCGGCTCGTTGCGGGTGCCGCGGCCACCCAGGATGAGCTTCGCTTCCTTGGCGTTGGTATCAAACTTCCAGAGCAACTTTGGCTGGCCAGCCTGCATACCCTCAGCAGCAGCGTGCCATTCTTCGGCGTGGAAGCTGTAGGTCCACCCATCACCACCGTTGAAGATCACCTGCGGCACGCCGCCGAGCACTCCCACTGCAGGTGAAGCCCAATTGCCGTGGTGAATGTTCTTGCCCGGCAGATTACTCGTCCACAAGACCCTGCCGGTTGATTTATCAAGCGCAACAAAACTGGGTGCGTCCGGTGCAGGAATGTTAATGTGGCTTTCATCAACCCCGTTGCCAGTGCAGACAAACAGGATGTCATTCCACACTGTGACGCAGCAGGTGGAATTGTTGTGCTGGCGCGAGCCGAACTTCTCCATCATGTTCAGCCGCCAGATGACATCCGCTTCGCGCGGGTCAGGCTGAGTATTGAGTCGAACCACGCGCATGCCCTGCGGGTCCAGAGTGAGGGAAAAGGTAGGGGCCCCGGCCTCAGTGAGGTTGATCACTCGCCATGCCCGGCCCCGCTCGCTGACTTCGACTCGATAACTGGCTTCCCTCTGATCATTGACTGCCTTCAAACGCCAACCCTTGGTGAGCAAACGCATCACCGCATCGGAAACCTTCTCAGCGTCCAGCTTGTCGATCAAATCAGCCCGATAAGCGTCGGCCAGCGCGACGACGGACGAGTCCTCGAATTGTTGCTGTTCGCCCTCATCACCATTCTCCAGGCCGCGAGTGTCGAGGCAAATCACCTCGCCTCGATTACTGGCAAACCAGGCTCGCTCACCTTCCACCCACGGAGAGCACGTGATGCCCATCAAAGGCCAGTCGTGCACCCGTCCGGTCGGCAACTTCTCTGAGGAATGCTGCCAGAGGAATTTTCCGTCGGACTCGCGGAAGCAAAGCAAACAGGACAGATCCCTTGATGTCGGATAGTGGGCTAGATAGCCCGTACCATTATTGGTTCCGACAAAGACCTTGCCATCCGCCACCACCGGCGCGCCAAAAGTCTGACTGCCGAGCCGCACACCCCATTTGATATTGCGCGCGGTCTCTGGATCCCAATCATCCGGCAGCTTGCCAACGTCACCCAACGGCGGCCGTTGACCCGTTCCGGGATGACCGGGATCAGCCTGCAATCGCAAGCTCGCTAAGAGACAAACAACGAACACCCCAACCAGGGTGGAGAGAAAGCGCATCACCATTTGGCAGGTCCCCTTCGTTCAACACCTGGGCACCAAACACGCAGCTCGGATTCTCCAGTACGCTCTCGTTGAGACCAAGTCTGAAGTAGCGACATCCAACCTGCAAACTGAACGATGTGCCCGTCGGGAGAAACAGCTTCAACACGCAAACATGACGAACACCAGACGACCTGAGCACCTCTTGCTTTGTGTCGCGAAGAGATGGCAGCCGGACCACAACCTTCTACGAATCGATGACAAGAAGACTCAACATCCTCACACGGCGTCGCTCGTGTAGACCGAAACCGGTCTGCGGCGATCCCGCAAGAAAACTCGACGCTCGACGGAATTGGGCTCCTCAGAACCGCTTTCATTTGAAACTATCGGCCAGGTTTCTGAATTGGTCATTGAGTACTTGCTGGGAGGACAGGAAATGCGCTCCACAACGTTGGCTGGAATAGTCTTTGGCGTACTGCTGCTTTCGGGCATCGGGATATTGGTCGCGTCGGAAGCGGATGAGTTGCGGGAACGAGCTCGAGCCGTGCAGAAAGAAGCCGCTGCGCTGGCCGAGCGTGGTGAAAAGGAGCAAGCCATCCGGTTGCAGAAGGAGTCGGAAGAACTCCTGAAGGCCGCACGCCAACTGGAAGTGAAAGCCAAAGGCCACTCGGAGAAACCTGAGCGGCCCGACATCGACAAGGCAGCGCGCAGCCTGCACGAGCGGTTGGAAGACCTGCACGCCCAGCATCGGAAACTCACCGAAACCAAAGCGTCTGAAAAAGAGTTAGCCGAGGTTCGCGAGCAGATCGAACGCACCCAGGCCGAACTCCACAAGGTTCAGAAGATCCGAGCAGGACACGCCGAACATCACCCGGTCCATGCCCAGGCCGAGCAACTGGAAGCTGCCACGAAACGCATTCACCACCTCCGTGTAGCCGCCGAGAACCTCAAGCAGGCCGACGCTCACGAACTGGCTCAGCAGATTCTGGAACAAGCCCAGTCGATGGAACGAGAAGTCCAGGCCGCCAAGGCCCGACTGGCCATGGAAGCCCAAAGAGCCAAGAGCAACGAGCACAACCAGGATGCCCTGCAGGAACTCCGCGCCGAGGTCGAACGCCTCCGCGCAGAAATCAAAGAACTGCGTCAGCAAAACGAAAAACGCTGAGACCGATCTCCAGGCTTCCATCAAGCGAAACCAGAAACCTTCGCTCTAAGCACCGCGATCCTGTGAACTCCACATACGCTACGGGGCTCCACAAAGTGTGGCAGCCCTGATGCTGGGCAGCTTCATAACCGAATTGATGAACGATCATTCCCACTCGCGCATCCGTGGGTTACGACTCGCCTCATTGAACTTCTCCTGAAAACGCCATGCCTCAGGCAGGCTTGTCATACCCATGAGTATCACGCCGAGATGACACAGCAGGACAATTCGCGCCACGGTCTTTTGCCGACCAGCCAGCAACTGTCTGTCATACCGCCACCAGCCGACGGCACTCGCCGCGATAAACCCCAGACAGCCGATCGCGTTTGTGAAAGTCTGGCCATTCAGCATGAGCGCCAGCATCACGCCCAACAGCCACAGAATGATGCTCCGCGCGATCGGAGCCTGTGCCGAGGCTGACTGATTCGTGGTTTTGCTTACCCCACTCATCGACCGTACTTCCCTAAGAAAGAAGCGTTTCCTGACGCACTGCTGTCATCATTCGTCTTGCGAGGCACGATTGACCATAAGAAGCTCGTGTCCACAGATTATGTATCCGTTCATAGATCGCCAACTCGCCTAGCTCCGTCGCGAAATGAGCCACGCTTCATCGCGATCTCTCGAGGCACGCTTCATCGCGATCTCTCGAGGCACGATGCAGGTCCAGAGCAACGAGTCGTGTTTAGGTCCCAAACGGTGTCATCTCGCGGCAATCGTGGCAGGGCGAGAAGGGCACCGCTACGATCCGCCGCGCTCTTGGCTGGCTGAGGGTTGGCTGCCCTGATGGATGGTGGCCAGACTTTGGGGACGCGATGTTTCGTCGCTCACCAGTCGCGTCCCAAACGCTTCCTTCCCCGATTTCGGAATAGGTGCCGTTCGATGAAGATTCATGAGTATCAAGCGAAGCAACTCTTTAAGACTGCAGGGGTTGCAGTGCCCGAGGGCATCGTTTGCAAGACTGCCGACGAAGCAGCAGCGGCGTTCAAGACATTGGGCGGCTCGATCGCGGTGGTGAAGTCCCAGATCCATGCCGGTGGTCGCGGCAAGGGCAAGTTCAAAGAACAACCTGAGCAGCGCGGCGTCGTGCTGGTGAAGTCGGCTGACGAAGCCAAGGCCAACGCAGCTCGGATGCTCGGCAACACGCTGGTCACCATTCAGACGGGCGAAGAAGGCAAGCAGGTCAACACGCTGCTGGTTGAGCAAGGTCTCAACATCGCTCGCGAACTGTATCTCGGCATCGTGGTCGATCGCGCAGCGGGTGGTCCGGTGTTGATCATGTCGTCCGAAGGCGGCATGGAAATCGAAGTTGTCGCTCACAACACGCCTGAGAAGATCTTCTCGCAGAAGATCGACGCCGGATACGGCCTGCAGCCGTTCCAGGTACGCCGGTTGGCTCATGAGCTGGGTCTGGATGCTGCGGCAACGGCCAGTGCTCAGGCCTTCCTGCCTAAGCTCGTGAAGTTCTTCTCCGACAACGATTGCAGCATGGTCGAAGTGAACCCGCTGATCGTGACGAAGGAAGGCCAGTTAGTGGCGCTCGATGGCAAGGTGTCATTTGATGACAACGCCATGTTCCGTCACAAGCCTTTACTCGAACTACGTGACCTCAGCGAAGAAGACGAGTCGGAAATTCGCGCGGCGAACACGGGCCTCAGCTATGTGAAGCTCGAAGGCAATATCGGCTGCCTGGTGAATGGTGCTGGTCTCGCGATGAGCACGATGGACATCATCAAGTTGCACGGTGGTGAGCCGGCTAACTTCCTGGACGTCGGCGGCGGCGCGAACGTGGATCAGGTCACGGAAGCGTTCCGTATTATTCTGTCCGACAAGAACGTGAAGGCCGTGCTGGTCAACATCTTCGGCGGCATCATGAAGTGCGACACCATCGTGACCGCGCTGCTGGAAGCCTATGAGAAGGTCGGTTTCACTGTGCCGCTGGTCGTGCGACTGGAAGGCACCAATGTGGAACTCGCGCGCAAGATGCTGGCCGAAAGCGGTCGGCCGATCATCGCCGCGACGGACCTCACTGATGCTGCCAAGAAGGTCGTCGGCACGCTGGGGGCTTAAGCCGCCGCAGTCTCTGATACTGACTCGTCAGCGCGAACCTGCTGCCGATGAAAAACTCTCGTACAAATAATCATCAAATTACATATTCGATAAGGATTTCCCCATGAGCATTCTGGTCACTGAAAAGACCCGAGTGATCTGCCAAGGCATCACCGGCAAAGCCGGGTTGTTTCACTCGCAGCAATGCCGTGCTTACGGCACCCCCATGATGGGCGGCGTGACGCCCGGCAAAGGCGGCACCGAAGTTGACGGCTTTGCAGTTTTCAACTCTGTCGCAGAGGCTGTTGCGAAGACTGGCGCGAACACGTCGCTGGTCTTCGTGCCTCCGCCAGCTTGTGCGGACGCCATTCTGGAAGCCGCTGACGCGGGCATCGAACTGATCGTCGCGATCACCGAAGGTATCCCGACGCTCGACATGGTTCGCTGCTCGAATTTTTTGGCTAAGACCAAGTCACGACTCATTGGGCCCAACTGCCCCGGTATTATTACTCCCGGCATTGCCAAGATCGGTATCATGCCCGGGTATATTCATAAGCCAGGTACCGTGGGACTGATCAGCAAGAGCGGCACGCTGACATATGAAGCAGCGTGGCAACTCGGCAACCTCGGTCTGGGTCAGTCAACTGCGGTTGGTATCGGTGGCGACCCGATCATCGGCACGTCGTTCATCGACCTGCTGGAGATGTTCGAGAAGGATCCCGGCACCGAGTCCATCCTGATGATCGGCGAAATCGGCGGTAACGCTGAGATCCAAGCCGCCGAATACATCAAGGCTCATGTGACCAAGCCGGTCGCCGGATTCATCGCTGGCCAGACGGCCCCTCCAGGCAAGCGCATGGGTCACGCCGGTGCAATTATCTCTGGCGGCAGCGGTACCGCAGCCGAGAAGATGGCCGCACTGGAAGCCGCTGGCGTGGTGGTCTCGAAGTCGCCGGCCGATATGGGCAAGGCGATGGTTGAGGCTATTCGTCGCAAGAAGGGCTAGGCGAGTTCGCTTAATCAAAAGAGGTTTGGTGAGGGAGTGATGACTAGCATCGCCCCTCACCCCCGGCCCCTCTCCCCGGAGGGGCGAGGGGAGCAGCAAGGATTATCTGAGGAAACCGCTGAGTCATGGAAATCGTGAAGTACTGCCACCCGGTCTTGAGGTGGAAATCCAAGCCACTGCCGGAGATCTCAGACGGCCTGCGCGACACGATTCGCAAGATGTTTGACCTCATGTACGAGGCCAAAGGCATTGGCTTGGCGGCGAATCAGGTGGGGCTGCCGTATCGCTTCTTCATCGTCAACGCGACGGCCGATCCGAAAGAGACAGAGGAAGAGCTGGTCTTCATCAATCCGAAGATCCTCAAGAAGAAGGGCTGCGAAGACGCCGAAGAAGGCTGTCTGAGTTTGCCGCAGCTCTATGGCGATGTGCCTCGCGCTACGAGCATCGTCATCGAAGCCTACGATCAGGACGGCGAAGGCTTCGAGATGGAAGCTGACGAACTGATGGCTCGCGTGATCCTGCACGAATACGACCATATTGAAGGCGTGCTGTTCATCGACCGCATGGCCAAGGAAGCTCGCGCCGAGATCGCTTCCAAGGTCGATCAGTTCGAGTACGACTTCCGCCGCGAACAACGCTTAGGAACGATTCCTTCGGATGAAGAACTCAAGAAGCGTTTGACGGAGATGGAGCAGACGTTTGAGTTTCCGGAGTAGGACGGACAATCTTGTCCGTCGAAACGGTGACGGACAGGATTCTCCGTCCTACAACAGGCGGGAAGTCGCGGGCAGAAGGCGTTGAGTTTCGGAGTGAGAAGGCGGGCGGGCCAGCGTCCCTGTTTCCGAGGCGTGTCATGAGCGATGAGCTGCCGACGCAGATAGGCCCGTTTGAAATCGAGGGCCGGCTTGGCGCCGGCGGCATGGGCACCGTCTTCCTGGGCAAGCATGTGGGTTCCGAGCAACTGGCCGCCGTCAAAGTGCTGGACGGCTCGCTGGCGCGTGAAGCGGCTCTGGTCGAACGCTTCCTGCTCGAGATCGAAAACATGCGGTCGCTCGGCGGTCCGCACATCGTCAAGCTGTTCGATCATGGCACGGATGCGACGAACGGGCTGCTGTATTACGCGATGGAGTACGTAGATGGCGGCACTCTGACGGACTACATCCGCGAGCAGCCGAATCGACGCCTGCCGTGGGATCAGGTGATTGATCTCGCCCTGCAGATTTGCGCGGCGCTGAAGGTCGCACACGCGGCCGGTATCATTCATCGCGACCTGAAACCTTCGAATCTGCTGCTGGGGTTGGATGGTGTCTTGAAGCTGACTGACTTCGGGGTCGCGCAGGTGTTCGCGGCGAACCGGCTCACGGTGACCGGTGGCATCATCGGTACCGTGGAGTACATGTCGCCGGAGCAGGCCGAGGGCAAGCGGGCCACGAAGGTCAGCGACCTGTATTCGCTGGGTGCGGTCATGTACGCGATGCTCACCGGCCGTCCGCCGTTCACCGGCAAGACACTCGTGGATGTCATCCGCAAGCACGCGACGGCCCGCTTCGATATGCCGAGCTTGTATGACTCATCTATCCCCCGCCTGCTCGAGGAGGTCGTCTGCAAGCTGCTGGCGAAGAACCCGGACGAGCGGTACCCGGATGCTTACATCGTCTCACTGCGGCTGAAGGAGGTCTTAAAGCGAGTCGAACTCGCAGAAGCGTCCGACGAAGAAGGGATCACCCCCGGCGGTCGGCGGTCTGACTCCGAAGCACCGACGATGATGGCCTCGCGATCCGAAGAAGCGATGCCCGAAACCAGAGCCGCGCCCGGTCGCGCCTTGAGCCCGGCCACCTTCATGCGCGACATGTTCAAAGCGCAGGTCGAGCAGGACCAGAAGCGGTCTCGGCTGGAAGAGTTTCTGAATCAGACCGGCGTGCTGGTGCTGATGCTCATTGTGTTGATCGGAGTGGCGATCTGGGGGTTGAATGGTCGCAACTCGGCGGTTCCCGACGCGGCGGCTGACTCTGAAGCGGTCACCGAAGGCGCCGCGATAGATGAAGTCGATCGCTTCCTGAAACTCGCGCGGAGCTATCGTCGAGCCGGGGATTTCGCGCGCGAAGAATCGCTGCTGTCCGCCCTGCGAGTCATGATCGGTGACGACGCAGATCAGGCCTCGCAAGTGACGACAATCGACAGGCGATTGGAGGAGCTGCGAACGAAACGATCCGAGCAGTCGGATGAATTTCAGCTCGCGAAAGCCGCTATCGGGCGGGCTCAAACCCTGCTGAACGACCACAAACCGGCTGAAGCCAACGCGATTCTGGAGAGCGTCATTCAACTTTATGAAAACGAAACAGCCGCGGCTGCGGTGGTCGAAGACGCCCGGCGGCTGCGCTCTCAGGCGGAGAAGTGACTCGTAAGTTTGTTGGTCCTTCCGGATTTGCGAGCTTGGCCGCACGTCGCTGCGGTTCGTATCATTCCGGCAGGAGACGGCGTCCGAAAAGTGACCGCGTTCGAGGGCGCTGAATCTTCGTAGCTTGATAGCAACCGACCAGCGATTGACGCAACAATCGGATGCCGGGCCAGGCAGACGTTTGAATGCCGCTGAGCCTGCGGCGGTGTTGTTTGAGGAACCGAGAATGAGCGTGCTGATCATCCACTGCCCGAAATGCAATAAGGGACTTCGGCTTCGCGACCGCAGCAAGCTGGGTAAAAAAGCGGGGTGTCCGAAGTGCGGGCACACGTTCATCATGCATGCGCCGGCGTCGATGTCCGAGCCTGTCGAAGAAGACGACGAGGACGAAGTTGAATTCGAGCTGGTTGAGGCTCCGGCGAAGCCGCTGGTCGGCAAGGCTGCTCGCCGCATCGCGGACGATGAACCGGTGCGAGCAGCTCCCGTTGTGACCGCGAGGCCGGGTGAGCTGCCAGACATCGCGGATGCTGGCCCTCCAACGTCCTACACTCCCGCCGGTCGAGGCAAGAAGCGCGGCAAGGGCTTCTCGCTGCCGAAGATCAATATCCCGAAGCTATCGCGTCGCACGATGCGATCGATCGTCGCCCTCGGAGTTGCGGTCATCCTGTTGGGTGGCGGCTTGTTCGCCGCAATGAACTCGACGAACAAACCGAAGAAGATCGCAAAGAATGATCCCAACGCGGTCGAGGAATTTGAAGAGTTCGAAGAAGAGGACAGCAGTGCCGAACCAGCCGCTCCGCCTGCGGCGCCCAAGCCGATCGACACCTGGGGACTGCCGATGGGCTCGCGCGCCATCGTCTGCCTGCGTGTCGCGGATCTCTGGCAACCCAAGAGCAAAACGGAAGAGTTTCGTTACTGCCTGGGACCACTGGCCGTGTGGACCGAGGGGCATCTGAAAAAAATGTGCCGTCGTGATCTGACTCAAGTTGAGCAGATCCTGATTGGCTTTGTGCCCGGAGTCGTCGGCGAGTTTCCCAAAATGGGAGTCGTCGTCCGATACACCAGCGATATTGCGCCTTCGCAGTTCATCAATGACTTCGGCGGAAAAGAAGACCGTTCGCAGGGTTACCCGGTCTATGTCGGTGATACGCACACCTTCATGCGCAAGCCGAACGATCTGAGAACCGTCGCCATCTGCCCGAATGGAGAACTGTCCGTCGCGATGGCGAATGGCGCTCAGAGTGCGAATCCACAATCCATTGGCATTGATGCGCTGCTGCCGAAGACGGATCAGAACCGGCACATTTCGGTAATCTTCGAACCGCGTTCCATACGTCGTCATGAAGAGGCGATGTTCCCGGTTGAGACGCGTGATTTTGTGACGCGCGTACTGGACTGGTTCAACGATGACGAGATCGAAACGGTCGTCTGGAGTCTTAACCTCGGTAAGGACAAGTTCGATTCGCAACTGGCGATGCGCAATCAGACCGGTATCAACGAGCAGAAGCTCGGCAAAGACATGCAGCAGAAGTTGAAGGATCTGCCCTTCGACTTGTGGCACGCCGTCGAAAAGATGGATCCGAAAGTCGCTGGCCCGCGCCAGATCATCGGTCGCTTCCCGGCGATGACTCAGGTGTTCGCGAAGTCCACCAAGAGCAGCGTCGGCCCGCGGCTTACCATGATGGAAACCTCGCTGCCAGAGCGAGCCGCCCCGAACTTGGCGCTCGGCGCGTTGTTCGCCTGGGATGAGTCCACTCGCACGGACTTCTCCAAAGGCGCGGGAACAGGCACCAAAGGCAGCAGTGGCAGCGAAAACCTGCCCGACCTGATTGCTGATCGCCTGAAGAAGAAGATCGAGGTCGAGTTTGCCCGCACGCCGCTGCAGGAAGCCTTCAAGTACATCGCCGAAGAAACCAAATGTGGTCATGACATCGACGGCGACGCGCTGAAGTTCAAGGGCTATACCAAGAACATGCCGCAGACTTTCACCATGCAGGACACCGGTTTTGCAGCCATCAAAAAGATTATCGGAGCGTATCCAGACATGTGTCTGGTGATCGACGAGAAGAACAAGATGTTCCTGATCACAACATTGCCGTCTGCCAAAGACAAAGGCCTGACGCCGTACGAGATCAAGTAAGAGCAGCGGCCGTTGAGCGTTCTCAACCGACGAAGCGCCACGAATTGAACACGGAAGAAACACGCAACGAGCAGACGAGGTTCCACAGCACTCGTGGTCTCAGCGTCACTGGAGTCCGCATCTCATGCCGGCACTAACGGTCTGCCCTGAATGTCGGACTCGGCTGCGGTTTGGAGCGGACACGCGCGGTCAACTGATTCACTGCCCCGAGTGTCAGGCAAGCCTGCAGGTCACGACTGATGGCCGAGTGGAACGAGCACCCGGAAGCCCACGCGCGGCATCCGCAGCAGACGCATTCACTTCAAGTACAACTCTGCGGCGATTGGCGATCGCCTGCGGGTTGATTCTCGTCGCGTTTGGAGTGGGCTGGTCACTCGGAACCGCGAATCAACCCGAACCGGACAAAGACGCAGCAACATCCAAGCCATCGCCGGTTCAGGCTGATCAACCCCGCCAGCAGAAAGAAGCTGCATCGCAACAGCCGCAGCCCGAACCAGATCGCCCTGCATCAGATGTACGCCTGGCGTCTGCCACTGAGCAGCAACCAAGACCCGAAACAAAGGCTAGTCAGCCGAACTCCGACCAGACGAAAGTCGAACCGATTCCCGCCGTCAATGCGCCAGCGAAGCCTCTGCAGCCCGAGCTCGGACAGCGTCAGCCGCAGCCGGATCAGGAAGCTCTGCAACCACAGGCTAAAAGGCCGGTGCCACCGCCCCCTGTGCCTCGTGAAGAGGAACTGCCAGCCCCACCTTCTGCTGCGAAGCCGGTCGTGCCCATTGAGAAACTCGCTCAGCAGAAACTGCAGCGTTTCGAAGTTGCGAAACCAACACCGCTCAGAGAGGTGCTGCGTGACTTGAGCGAACTGCTGGCTGGACGCATTGAGCTCGCTGAAGACATTCCCGCACAGGAACTCGATCAACGCGTCACGGTGAGTTTGACTGATACCACGGCGCTCAATGCGCTCGAAGCGGTGCTGAAATCGACACCTCTGAGAGCCACCATTCGCCGTGATCGCATCATCATCTCCCGCGAGTGACGAAACGCTCTCAAATCGAGACTCACAAAACAGTTAAGAAATGGCGCTGACGCCGTTGGCGACAAAGTGCTATCACGCCACACTGTATGCACTGTGCCTGCGGGGTTTGCCCGCTTTTGTTACGGAGAACTTCATGGGTGTGCCCGTTTCGCAGATGTGGACTGTCGCGAGTTATGTCATTCAGCAACGGCTGAAGGGCGTGCAGCGCTACCCATTGGTGCTGATGCTGGAACCCCTGTTTCGCTGCAATCTCGCGTGTGCTGGCTGCGGAAAGATTCAGTATCCGGCTAACGTGCTGAAGCAGAATCTGTCTCCGGAACAGTGCTTCAAGGCCGTCGAAGAGTGTGGCGCTCCGATGGTTTCCATCCCCGGCGGCGAACCGCTTCTGCATCCGCAGATGCAGGAGATCGTCGAAGGTCTGGTCGCGCGCAAGAAGTACATCTACCTCTGCACCAATGCTTTGTTGCTGGAACAACAGCTCGACCGATTCACGCCGTCCAAGTACCTGACGTTCTCGGTGCATCTGGATGGACCACCGGTTGAGCATGATCGAGCCGTCTGTCGCGAAGGTGTCTATGACATCGCGATCAGTGCGATTCGAGCCGCTGTGAAGCGCGGCTTCCGAGTCACCACCAACAGCACGCTGTTCAACGATGCCGACCCCGAAACGTATCGGCGGTTCTTCGACACGCTGATGGAACTGGGCGTCGAAGGCATGATGATCTCGCCGGGCTACCCCTATGAAAAAGCCCCGGACCAGGAGCACTTCCTGCACGCGAACGAAACGAAGTCGCTGTTCCGGCGCATCCTGAGCAACCCCAAACGCAGCTGGCGATTCAATCAGTCGCCGCTGTTTCTGGAGTTCCTGAAGGGCAAGTGGGACCTCGAATGCACTCCGTGGGGCAACCCGACCTACAACATTTTCGGCTGGCAGAAGCCCTGCTATCTGGTGCAGGAAGGCTATTGCTCGTCGTTCAAAGAACTGATCGACACCACCGACTGGTCGTGCTACGGACACAAGAGCGGCAACTCGAAATGCACCGACTGCATGGTGCATTCAGGGTATGAGCCCTCGGCCGTCACCAGCACGTTCGGATCGTGGGCCGGGTTTGTTCGCACGGCGATGCTGACCGTGTTCGGTCCTAAGAAGGTCTCCGAAGAGGAACTTGCCAAGGATGTCGTGAAGCATACTCGGCCAACTTGCACGTCTGGCGGTTGCCGGTCGTCGGCCGAAGCACCACCATTTGAAGTTGAGCTACCAGTGCTCAACGACGCCTAACATCCCCGACATCGCGGATTGCGAAGTCGATTCATGGGAGTCATCGAGTTTCCATGTTCCATCGCAATCCGTTTCCCGCTGTCTCTCGGCGCGATGCGCTACAACGCATCGGTGCCGGTTTTGGAACCATCGGGCTGGGTTCTCTGTTGAGTTCACCGAGCGTTGCTGCTGCTCCATCGGCCAGTCCTTTGCTGCCCAAGCTGTCGCACTTCGCTCCGAAAGCGAAGCGGGTAATTCAGCTCTTTATGCCCGGAGGACCGTCGCAGACGGACTCGTTCGATTACAAGCCGGAAGTCGCCAAGTACGCGGGACAGCGACCGACCGAAGTGGATCGCAAGTCGCTGCGGAACACGAAGGGCGGATTGTTTCCGTCGCCGTTCAAGTTCAAGCAGTACGGCGAAGGCGGCAAGTGGGTGAGCGACATCTTCCCGCACATCGGCGCGTGTGCGGACGACATCTGCTTCATCCATTCAATGCACACCGATATCCCGGAACACGCCGGCGCGATGATCATGATGAGCGTCGGGCACCTGCAGCCGAATCGTCCCAGCATGGGTGCGTGGCTGGTATATGGACTGGGCACCGACAACCAGAACCTGCCGGGCTTCGTGGCGATGTCTCCGCGAGCCCAACCGCGCGGCGGTCTCGCTCACTGGGGCAACAGCTTTCTGCCGGGCGCTTACTCGGGCTGCTACGTCAACATCGCTCAGATGAAACCTGACTCGGTGCTGCAGGACCTGCGTAATCAGTTCGTGTCGCGCGAAGATCAGCGGAAACAGGCCGATCTGCTCAGCCAGTTGAATCGCATTCACGCCGACCGCGAGCAACAGGACGCCGGTCTGGAAGGCCGCATCGCCGCGATGGAGATGGCGTTCCGGATGCAGTTCTCTGTGCCCGAAGCGTTCGACATTTCTGGAGAGACCAAAGCGACGCTCGATCTGTACGGCGACAGCGAATACGCGAAGGGATGTTTGCTGGCTCGGCGCATGATTGAACGCGGCGTGCGGTGCGTGCAGTTGTCGCATTCCATCGACGGCTACGACATCGCCTGGGACACCGGTCACGACAACATCGAAGGCGGACACGCGGTGCTGGCCAAAGCCTGCGATCAGGGCATCGCGGCGCTCATCAAGGACTTGAAGCAGCGCGGGCTCTTTGATGAAACGCTGCTGGTCTGGGGCGGTGAGTTTGGTCGAGCACCCACCAGTGAAGGCCAAAAGGGCCGCGACCACGATCACTATGGCTATACGGTTTGGATGGCTGGCGGCGGCGTGAAGGGCGGCGTGAGCTACGGCTCAACGGACCAGTTTGGCCTGAGTGCCGTCGAGAACCGCGTTCATGTGCACGACCTGCACGCGACCATTCTGCATCTGATGGGCCTCGATCACGAGAAGCTCACCTATCGCTATTCCGGTCGCGACTATCGCCTGACCGACATTCACGGGCACGTGGTGCACGACGTCATTGCTTGAGATTCACCTTTGCCTGATTTCACCGCTTGCTGAAGGAACTCCACGATGTCCGAAAACAACGTCGGCAACAGTCGCTTTCCCAAGCTCGATCGTCGCGAACTGCTGGCGTACTCGGCCGCGTTCGGAACGTCCTTCCTGGTCTCCCAAGGGCTGATGAGTGCCGCTGAAGCCGCGCAGTTGGAGTCCACGAAACCAGCGCCCCCCAAACCGGGCAAAAAGTACGACATGAAGAAGTCCATCAACCTGTGGGCTCTTCCCTACCCCGACAAGATGACGCTGAAGCAGTGTTTCGAACTCGCGAAGGACGCCGGCTTTGATGGCGTCGAAGTGAACTACAACCTGGAAGGCGATCTGTCACCGGAAGCCAGTGAAAAGGACCTGAAGGCGATCGGAGACATGGCTCGCAAGATCGGCATTCAGATCAGCGGCGTGTGTTCGTTCCTGTTCTGGCCGTATCCGCTGACCAGCAACGATCCCGAACGTCGAGCCAAAGGCCGCGAGCTGGCAGGCAAGATGATCCATGCCGCGAAGCATCTGGGCACTGAGAACCTGCTCGTCGTTCCCGGAGCTGTCTACATCCCGTGGGCTCCTGAGAAAGAACCTGTCGCGAACGATGTCTGCACACAGCGAGCCCGCGAATCTATTCAAGGTGTGCTTGCCGAGGCCGAGAAGCTGGGCATCTATCTGAACCTCGAAAACATCTTCGCCAACGGCTTCCTGATGAGCCCGCAGGAGATGAATGACTTCGTCGACAGCTTCAAGAGCGACCACGTCCGCGTGCACTTCGACACCGGCAATATCATGCAGTTCCAGTTCCCCGAGCACTGGGTCGATATCTGCGGCAAGCGGATCAAGAACATCCACCTGAAGGAATACAGCAAACTGGCGGGTACCGAGTTCAAACTCGAGTCCTTCCGCCCGCTGCTCGACGGCACCATCAACTGGCCCGCCGTGCTCGAATCCCTCGACCGGGTCGGCTACCGAGGCTATCTGACCTTCGAGTACTTCCATCCCTTCCCACATTGGCCGGAGGCGCTGGTTTATCAAACGTCAGACTCGCTCGACCGCATGCTGGGCCGGAAGGCGTAGTTTGAGCCTGATATAGGGCGGACAATCCTGTCCGCCCTATAGTCTTTGCCAACGGTCGGTACTGCGTCCGCGGAGCGTGAGCTATCGTGGGTCTGAACTGCGTGCCATGGCTTTCATGCCGCCCTGTGGTTGAGCCAGCTTGGCCTTGGCTTTCAGCTTCGCCCGGCGGCGTTCGGCAAACAAGTGCACGGCCACCAGCAGCACGGCGGACACCATCAGGAAACGACAGAACCAGGAGATGAAATCCTGGATGACCGGCTGCATGCATTACTCCACAACGGCGCGGGAGCTCAGCGTGAAGCGGTAGCCGACGAAAGACAAACCGTATGGTGCGAGCCAATCTCCCACCGGGTTGCCGAGCCCTTGCGGACTGGCATTATCTACCAGCGGGAACCCCAGCGTCACGACAATTTCCGCCACTCCGGGGGCAGCGCCGGTTCGAGGGCAGAGCGCCGAGAGAGTCACGTCGCCACGCTCGGCGGTCTGCAGGCCCCGCTCAATGCGAATGAACGCATTGGCTCGCGTCAGGTCATCGTTGATGCCGGGCATTCGCAGTTCGATCCCGTGCACGGCGAGATACTGATCCATCGCCAAAGCGATTTTGTCCGCAATGTCGTCGCTCGACGTTGGATCACCAAAGCCCGGCGGATTGTTATCGAATGGAAGCGCTGCAGAGTAGGACTTAGCACCTTCGCGCGCACCTTCGATGACAGCCGCACTGCCAACTTGCAGTACGAGCCCGATGAACGCGAACTCAAAGCACGCCAAGGTGGCGATGAACAAAACCGGCATGCAAATGATGAATTCCAACGCGATCACACCCAGTCGGCGACGCCGGTTGAGCTGCATTGGAGAATTCAAAAAAGGACGCTGCATGAATGGCTCGAAGCGGGAACCGACGCACTAAAGTAAGACACCCTAATAGGTTAACGCTGCGAGTACGATGGAGACTTACGCCGCCGAACTACACGTTGATGGCGTTAATGGCATTGGCCAAGTCAATCAGCTCGTTGACGAGAGCGGAGCGGATCGTCGCCAGACCGACGATCACGCCGATACCCACGATCGTGATCAGCAGGATGTACTCAACGAAGATCGAACCGCGCTTACGGCTCGTTACACGTTGACACTTCCAAGCGTTAGTGATTCTCCGCAGCACTATGACAACCTTTACTGTGTTGAGCGCTCTCTTGTTGCCCCGCTGCGTTAAACAGCGGAAACAAACCGGTGCGCAGTCTCGCCCTTAGAGGTTTGTCTGGTGGCAATTGCTGTGCCGCGCTGAGAAGTCTCTATCCGCCGGAATGACTACAGAGTTTGAAAGTAACGAACGCATAAATTGTCAGGCGGACGTTCACGTCCCAGCCTTCACGGCGACGCTGTGCCAGCCGTTGTAGAGGTAACCTTTGAAGTTCCACGTTCCCTTCTGGGGCTGTTCGCTGCCCAGAGAGTCGCGTACTCGAACCGTCAGTTGCTGCGTGGCGGCCGAGACTGGCAGTTCTGCCGACCACAGTTGCCAGCAAAAGGCTCGACCCGGTCCGTTCAACTTGGCGTCGGTCCACGATTTACCGCCGTCTGACGAGACGGAAACCTGCTGAATGGTGCAGCCGGGGCGTCCAGTGGGCAGAGCGTAACCGGAGACAGTGACCTTCGAACCTTTGATCGTCGCGCCTGACACCGGCGAACCGATCGCGCCGTTGACGACGAACTCGTAGATCGGGTTGAGCTTCGCTCGCTCTTCGGGGCTGTCCGTCAGCACGAGCTTGTAGGCATCGGCCACGTAATGGTTCGGTGACGGACGATCGCTGACGACGATCTTGTTGAGCCATTTCACGCTGCGAGCCCCGATGTATCCCGGCACAATCCCGCGGAACGGGAAACCGTGCTCGGGAGTCAGGGCCTGGCCGTTCATGAGGTAGGCAATCAAGCCACCGGGAACCTGAGCATCAAGCGCCATCGCCTTTTCGAGCGGGATCGAGGCCCCGAATGGAGCAACGCTACCGTCTTTCTCAGTGATGGGGTCGGCACCTTCGAACCAGACGTGCTTCGCGTCCGGCTTCAGTTCTGCCAGCTTCAGGATGTCCGACAAAGCGGCTCCAGACCATTCCGCATGGCTGATCGCTCCAGCTTCCCAGGCCACGCCGCCCACCTTCTTGATCTGGCTGAGTTCCGAGCGTCGATTCCCCGCGCAGGTCAGCGTGGCCTCGACGGTGTGCTCAACGAACTTGGCTCGGATCTCAGCCAATGTCAGCGCCTGCGGGCGATGGACGAGTCCCTCAACGGAGACTTTCACGGCATCGGCGTTCAGCTTCGGGACCGGTCCGTGACACCGCACAAAGAACTGCTCGACGGGGGTCAATCGATTCGTAACGAGTGAGTCCAGATGCGGCTCAGCGTTGAATGGCGATTCGCTTTGAACCTTCAGCGGCGAGCGACGAGCCGGAGCATCATCGGCTCGCAAACCATGGCCAGACAGCCACAGACCCGCCACTGTGGCTGAAGACGTTCGCAGAAAGCCACGACGATTCAAAAGGAAGTGAGACATGTAACACGCTCTCAATACGAGTGGAGAGTGAATTCAGAATGGGCAGCGTTCTTGTAGGGCGGACAATCCTGTCCGCCGAAACGCTGGCGGACAGGATTGTCCGCCCTACAAACTGATGAATGCGATGCGTTCTTTCGCGAACCGAAAGACGACAATGCGAGCGTCTGCGGGAAGTGGCTCTAGGCCAGAATATCCTTCAGCACGTTCGCGCCTTCGACGCCAGACAATCGCGCATCAAGCCCCTGGAACTTGTAGCTGAAGCGGTTGTGATCGACGCCCAGCAGGTGCAGCATCGTCGCGTGGACATCGTGCACGGTGACCACGTTGGTGGCAGCCGCGTAGCCGAAGTCATCGGTCGCCCCGTAGTTCAATCCGCCCTTGATGCCGCCGCCGGCCATCCAGATCGAAAAGCCTTTGTTGTGATGGTCGCGACCGTTGCCGCCTTGCGACATCGGCGTGCGACCAAACTCGCCGGCCCACACGATCAACGTGTCCTTCAGCATGTCCCGCTGCTTGAGGTCCTTGATCAGCGCCGCCTGAGCGCGATCGATTTCTTCCGCCTTCAGCTTCACGCCGTCGCCGACGCCGCCGTGATGGTCCCAGTCCTTGTGATAGAGCTGAATGAACCGCACGCCGCGTTCGGCCAGCCGACGCGCGAGCAGGCAGTTGGAAGCGAACGAACCGTCGCTCGGCTTGCAGCCATAGAGGTCGAAGATGTGCTGAGGCTCGTTGGACGTGTTGATGAGTTCCGGCACACTGGCCTGCATCTTGAAGGCCATCTCGTATTGCGCGATCCGCGTGGCGATCTCGGGATCTCCCACCAGCGTATCCTGCTGTGAATTGAGGGAGTTGATGGTCTCAACCACATCCCGCTGCACGTCGCGAGACACTCCCGGCGGCGTGCTGAGGTACAGAACGGGATCTCCCTTGCTGCGCAGGTGCACGCCCTGAAACTTGCTCGGCAGGAATCCCGCGGACCACTGCCGCGCGGCGATCGGTTGGTTCTGTCCGCCGCGTCCCAGCGATGTCAGGACGACGAAGCCGGGCAGGTCGTCAACCTCGGCTCCTAACCCATACAGAGCCCAAGAGCCCATCGAAGGCCGCCCCGCAATCTGCGAACCCGTATTCATAAACATGTGAGCCGGGTCGTGATTGATGGCATCCGTGGTCATCGAGCGGATGATGCACATCTCATCGACGACCGAGCCTGTCTGCTCGAACAACTCGCAGATTTCTGACCCCGCGTTGCCGAACTTCTTGAACTTTGTCTGCGGCCCAAAGCAGACCAGTTTCTGGCCCTGCAACTGAGCAATCTGCTGGCCCTTGGTGAGGCTTTCCGGCATCGGCTGGCCATGCATCTCTGCCAGCTTGGGCTTGTAATCCAGCGTCTCCAGATGCGTCGGGCCACCGGCCATCGTCAACCAGATAATCCGCTTGGCCTTGGCCGCATGATGGAGTGGCGAAATGACCCCCTGAGCCGCTTCCGTCTTCGCGGCTTGAGCGGCTTCGGTTTTCAGGAGCATGCCCAGCGCGGCCGCTCCCAGACCATATCCACTACGTTTCAGGAATGTGCGGCGCGACGCATCCAGAGCGAGATGTTGCGTGAAGTTCATGACCACGATTCCTCACGAGGCGGGATGAATGATCTGGCGCCAATAGTCTAAGGCAGCGTCGGCGTGGTTCCAACGAATCGGCGACTCGTCGCGTGTAGCCTCGGTTGCAGAAGGTACCTCGCAGCGACTAACCCAGCGTCTGCGCCGGTGCACTTCATCGAAGGAAACTCATCATGAAGCTGATTCGAGGTCTGCTCTGCCTATGCCTGATCTGCCTGACGTCCACCGCGGCTCAAGCCGAAGGTTTGCGAGCCGGTGCCTTTGCCATGGACGTCACGCCGCTCAAGTTTCCGATCTCCGTCAACGGAAACATGACCGACCACAAGGCCACCAAGGCTCATGACCAGTTACATGCACGATGTCTCGTACTGGACGACGGCCAGACGCAGTTGGCAATGGTGGTCGTCGATAGCTGCATGATTCCGCGTGAGATCATGGACAGCGCCAAGCAGCAGGCTCAGAAGCTGACCAAGATCCCGACGGATCGCATGCTGATTTCGGCGACTCACGCGCATTCGTGCCCGGCCGTTGCGGGAGTCTTTCAAAGCGACCCGGATGCCGACTATTCAGTGTTCCTGGCTGAACGCATCGCGGCAGGGATTCATCAGGCTCAGCAAAACCTCGCCCCAGCACAGCTCGCGTGGGGTGTGGGACGCAACGACACTCAGGTCTTCAATCGTCGCTGGTGGCTGAAGGAACCCACTAACGAAACGAATCCGTTTGGCCGAATCGATCAGGTTCGCATGAACCCGGGTTACTCCAGCCCGAAGGTCAGCAAGTCCACCGGCATCGTTGATCCTGATGTGTCCTTCCTCTCGGTGCAGACTGCGGCAGGCCAGCCCGTCGCATTTCTGGCGAACTACTCACTGCACTACGTCGGAGGTACCGGTGGCGACCTTTCAGCAGACTACTTTGGTGCGTTTGCAGAGCGAATCGGTCAACTGCTGAACGCTGGCTCAAAGGATAGCAAGCAACCGTTTGTGGGCATCATGTCGAACGGCACCAGCGGAGACGTCAATAACGTCAACTTCTCCCTGATGAGCGGCCCCAAGCGAGAGCCGTATGAGCAACTTCGCCTGGTCGCGAGCAGCGTGGCCGAGACCGCGCGGGATGCTCACGCTCAGGTGAAGTACAGCAGCAAGATGTCTCTGGCCATGCGTGAAGCCGAGATCGAACTCAAAGTTCGCAGACCATCCGTCGCAGACATCGAGTACGCCCAGAAGCTGTTGGCCGCGGCAGGCGATCCACCGTATCGCAAGCTCCCGGAAGTGTACGCTCGCGAGACGTTAAAAATGGCCAGCTATCCCGACACCGTGCGTATCAAGTTGCAGGCCATCCGGATTGGTGATCTCGGCATTGTCTCGATTCCCTGCGAAGTCTTCACCGAGATTGGCCTCGAACTCAAACGCCGCAGTCCGCTGAAGCAGACTTTCACGATCGAGCTGGCGAATGGCTACAACGGCTATCTGCCGACTCCACAGCAGCATGAACTTGGCGGCTACGAAACATGGCGTGCTCGATCAAGCTATCTCGAGGAAGGAGCGTCACCCAAGATCGTTGAGACGCTCCTGAAATTACTGGACGAGGTGAAGTAGTTTCCGGCCAGCTACATCATGCGTCGTGAGACGTGTGTCGCTCTCCTTCATCTCTGCGATCTCGGCGTTTCAAATTTCGAATCGCAGCAACCGTCCACATACTACTTCTTCAGCAGTTTCCGGAATTCCTTAAGCGGTCGGGCATTCGCAACGTCCGCTTTCGTTAAACCGGCACGGCGAGCCTGGAAGACTCCGTACTGCATCTCATCGAAGCCGTGCACACTGTGCGCGTCGGTGCTGATGACAATTGGAATTCCGCGTGCCTTCGCTGCGGCAGCCTGGACCTCATCCAGATCGAGACGACTGCGGTGGGCGTTGATCTCCATCATCACTCCATGATCGGCGGCAGCTTTGAGCATCTCTTCGAAGTTGATGTCCGCCCCGGGACGTCGTGCGAGAATGCGGCCAGACGGATGGCCGATCACGTCGACATGCGGATTCTGGATCGCGCACAGCAGCCGCTTGCTGATCTGCTCACGCGGTTGTTTGAGGCCGTAGTGCAACACCGCGATGACCCAATCCGCTTCTGCCAGGACATCGTCCGGCAGATCGAGCGTGGCGTCTTCGAGGATGTCGCATTCGATGCCGCAAAGGACTTCGATGCCGCTGATCTGCTCGCGGACTTTGACGATCTCACGCCAGTGGGCGCGTAAGCGATCGGCGTCTAGGCCATTAGCCATCGTCACGCGTTTGGAGTGGTCGGTGATGGCGATGTACTTCAAGCCGCGCTGCTTGGCGGCTTCGGCCATGTCGCGAATCGACGCGGTGCCGTCGGTGGCCGTCGTGTGCATGTGCAGATCACCCTGCATGTCGGCCAGTTCAAGCAACGTGGGCAACTTGCCGGCTTCGGCCAGTTCAAACTCGCCGCGATTCTCACGCAACTCTGGTGGAATCCACGGTAGGTCTACCGTCGCGTAGACATCTTCTTCTGTGCGACCGGCGACGTATTCCTCGCCGCGATAGACGCCGTATTCGTTGAGTTTCAAGCCGCGTTCCTGAGCTCGACGCCGCACGACGATGTTGTGCTCCTTCGAGCCAGTGAAGTACTGCATCGCGGCGCCGTAGGACTCATCAGGGACCACGCGCAAATCCATCTCGATACCGTTCCTGAGGCGGACTCTCTGCTTGGTGTCACCGCGCGCCAGCACTTTTTCGACGAGCGGATGCGCCGCCAGCGCGTCCATCGCTGCTGCGGAGTTCGTTGACGTTGCGAGCACATCGAGATCGCCGACCGTGTCCCTGCGACGGCGGAAACTTCCTGCCGGGCTAACTTGGGTTACAGTTGGCAGCGCGGCCAGTGACTCAACGATGGCATCGACGGCTGGCTTCATGTCCGCGAGGTAGTGCCGCACCGCGGACTGAGCAGCGATTTCGATGCCGTCGAGAATCGTCTGCGCAGTCTTGGCACCGAAGCCTTTGAGCTTCGCCACGTCACCACGCAACGCCGCCTCACGCAACTGGTCGAGCGTCTCCACCTTCAGTTCCGCAAACAGCGTCGCGACGCGTTTAGGACCGATGCCCGGAATACGCAGCATCTGGACGACACCGGCCGGAATCTGCGCCCGTAGTTCTTCCAGCTGCGGCAGTTGTCCCGAGGAGATGATTGTGACCAGTTTCTCGGCAAGGTCTTTGCCAATGCCGGGCAGGTCGGTAAGTGCTCCGGGCTCTGACTCGACGATATCTGCGATCGATGCCGTCATACTTTCGATGGTGCGCGCGGCATTGCGGTAGGCTCGCAGGCGGAAGACGTTCGCGCCCTGCAACTCCAGCAAGTCGGCCAGCTCTTCAAACATCGCGGCGATCTCAGCATTCTGCATCGCAGATTCCTCACGTATCCCGACCATCAAAAGCAAAACGGTGCGAGCTCAAAGTGAACTCGCACCGTTTTGTGGTGTATCGACTGACTCGCGAAAAGCTACTTTCGCACAACCGCATTGCCACTGGCGACGGTTGCCGGATCAGCCTTCACGTTGCTCGGGCGACGAGCAATCTTCGCCTCTCCGAAGCGCGACTGCGTGGCGACAGCTCGCTGCTGAGGAAGATTCGAAGAGAGACTCCATGTCGACTTGTTGTCCAGATTCAGCGGACGACGGCTGGCCTGTGCGTCGAGATCGCCGAACGTGGGTCCGGATTTCTTACTCTTGCTCGTGTCTGTGTCCGTGGAGCCCTTCGGAGGCTGGAATGTACCTTGGCCAGATTCCGACTTGTTGGTCGGGCCGAATCCCGCATCACCATTCGAGTTAGATCGCGGTTCGACGGGTACTGATTCTGACTCCTGGATCGGCTTCTTCAGTTCAGATTCCAGCGGAGGATACTGACGGTTACCGCGCGGGTTCTCCAAATCAGGTTCACCGCTGTTGCCGTTGTTAATTCGAACCTTGGTCCCAACCTCGGCCTTAGGCGTGGCTGGTGTTGGCTGCGCAGACTTCCAGGTTGTCTGCGGCGTGCAAGTTGAATTGCATGCGACTTCGCAAGGGGCACAGTAAGAAACGCGAGGAGTACAGGTACCCGTGCTGCAAGGACTACACGGAGCACAGGTATTGCAGCTCGAAGCCGCATAGGGCACGCCGCAGCCGCCCGGACCGCAGGGAGAGTAGGGCGCATAGCCCGCACTGTAGGACATCGGTGCCGGGCCGTAGCTCGCCGAGTAACCACCGTAATAATTCGGGCCAAAGATCGCGTCATAGGCCCATGGGATGATTCCCGCCTGAGTGCTTGTGAGCGCGCCACCGATCAGGGTCGCGGCCAGACCAGCAATTCCGAACCGGCGAGCAAGGCTTCGCATTTCCAGCTTCCTTCCAAGTGAGGTCAATCTCGTTGCTTTGGGTAAACTCGATGAGTTAGCCACCAACGTTTTTATCGGTGCAAATTTCCGAAGTCAAACAGGCTCCGCAACCCACCTGACAGGAATCGATGACCAAGCTGGCAAGCTGGTTTGACCTGACTATCGAGGCTTTTGTGCCACGAGGTCCACGCCGCCGGTCAGAGCCGCTAATCACAGCCACCTGCAGCAAGGCACATCATCACAGAGCCGCTTGGAAGGCTGCGAACTAGGCGAGCACCTTCAGACAGGGTTCGCCTTCGTTGAGCGTGGCTCGTTCCGGACGGCCTTTGTAGCGGTAGACGAGGCCCATGTGGTCGAGGCCCATCAGATACAGCAACGTGGCGTGGATGTCATGCACGTGCATGCGGTCTTCGACAGCGTGCAGGCCAACTTCGTCCGTGCCGCCGATGACCTGACCGCCCTTCGTACCACCACCCGCCAGCCACATTGTGAAGCCGGTCGCATTGTGATCGCGTCCGTCACCCTTTTCACTCATCGGAGTGCGACCAAATTCGCCGCCCCAGACCACCAGCGTTGAATCCAGCAGGCCACGACGCTTCAGGTCTCTCAAGAGGCCCGCCACGGGTTTGTCGCTCTGAGCACACATCTCGGTGTGGTTCTTTTCAATATTTGCATGCGCGTCCCACTTGCTGCCCGTGCCGTGATAAAGCTGCACGAAGCGCACGCCACGTTCAACCAGTCGGCGAGCCAGCAGGCAGTTGCGACCGAAAGTTTCGGTCTTCTTCTCGTCAATGCCGTAGAGCGACTGAGTCTCCTGCGTCTCTTGCGATAGATCGACGGCTTCGGGAGCGGTGGCCTGCATGTGGAAGGCCAGCTCGTAGCTGGCGATCCGAGCTTCCAGCTCTGTCTGCTGAGGGCGGCTGAGCGCGTGCCGCTGATTCAGTTCATTCAGGAACGCCAATTTGCGTTCCTGGCGATCAGCCGAAACTCCTTGCGGCATTCCCAGGTTCGCGATGGGTTCAGCCCCCGATTGCAGCCGCGTGCCTTGATAGACGGCAGGCATGAAGCCCGGTCCCCAATTGCGCGGACCATTGACGGGATCTGAATTGCTATCGGGAATGACCACGAACGCAGGCAGGTTCTGGTTTTCGGTGCCGAGTCCGTAGCTGACCCAAGCTCCGAGCGACGGACGACCGGCAACGAACACTCCGGTATTCATCTGACAGACGCCGCCCGAGTGATTGATGCCGTTTGTCCAGCAGCCGCGTAGCACGCAGAGATCGTCAGCACATTCAGCGGTGTGCGGCAGCCAGTCGGAAACCCACATGCCGGACTCGCCGTACTGAGCCCATTTCCGCTTCGGTGCGAGCAGCGGAGCATTGTATTCGCCCATCGGAGTGATGACCGGCTTGAAGCTGGAAGGCAGCGGTTGACCTGCTAATCGCGTCAAATCCGGCTTCGGATCGAACGTATCCAGGTGTGAAGGTCCACCTTCCATGAACAGGAAGATAATGGACTTCGCTCGCGGGAAGAGGTGCCCTCGCGGGGGCGTTGCTTCTGTCTCTGCCCCATGTGCCGCGGCCCATAAATCGCCGCGACCCGAGTCGTTCAGCAGCGAGGCCAACGCCAGTGCCCCGAAGCCGCCACCGGCTTTCAGCAGCATGTCACGTCGAGTCAGCGAGCCTTCGAAATGAGGTGTGTTGTGCAGCTGAGCGAGCTTGGAAGAGGGCATTTCGGACTCTCGTGAAGGAAAAAGGCGACCTGATGCTAGCTCGTCGCCGCACGAGTTGGGA
>CAYLTY010000067.1:0-35790 GCA_964386705.1 uncultured Planctomycetaceae bacterium | reverse complement strand
GGCGTCCAAGCCGCCAACCATCGCAAAGCTGGTCACGTTGTCGAAGCCAAAGGCCTTCACTCCGGCGTCGAACTGCGGCGACGGGTTGGCCTCTTTGACGGCTGCCAGGATTTGCTTGATGTTCGCGTAGACCAGTAGCTCAGGTCGTTCGACCGGCAGATCGCGCAGGATGCTTTCGACCCATCCGGCATTTTTCTTCTGCTGCAACCGATTGAGGAGCGGTTGAGTCGTGTCTTCACCCAGAGTCAGGATCACTTGAGTGCCCATCGTTCCGATGCGCACGAGTGGGGAGTTCGGGATTGCCTCAGCGGGACGATAGAACTTGCCGTCACCGATCTTCTCTTGAACGAGGCGGAGCGGTCCCTCAGGGGGAGCCAGTGCTGTCAGCTTTGCGATGGCGTCGTTGACGGATTCAATATCCTTTTCAGCATCAATCACGATCGCAAACTGGACCTGATCGGCCTTTTCGTCCACGTGGTTGAGGACGACAGTTCCCGGATGCGTGATCGCTGTCTTCAGCAGCAGCGGTAGCGTCTTGGCTACGACGGTTGCCTGAGGTGCGCCCGTGTTGGTGGCCTGCTCTTCGACGAGCCGATTGACCTCGGTGGAGAGGTCATTGAAGAAGTCTCGGAGAGATTGCTCGGCGAGCAGCTTCTCTGTGCGGTTGGTTGATTTCGGATTTGGTTCGCTCCAGCCGTTCCAGGTGGCGGCAAAGAGGACTTCCTCACCAGCGGCGTGCGAGAGCTTGAGTTTGTTGGTTGATTGAGCCCAAACCGGGCTGGCGAGCCATGCCGCGCAGATGGCGACGGCGGCTACGCAGAGGGACCTCATGCGAGTTCTTAGCATCGTGGAAACTCCTTTAGTCGGGCTGCATCGCATACCGTCCACGGCATGAACATGCCATGTGTGAGAGTTCGGTCAGATAGATGAAGCAGGACTGCGATGCAGCAGGACGATCATAGGCACGGTCGAACGAAAACGCTCGCCAGTGAGCGTCGGATCAAACAGACCGCTGGAGATCATTCAGGACGCCAATTTGTCTGACGATTTTCAGTCAACGCGCGGAATTGCCTGTTCTACACCGGTCATCACATTGAGCATCCGAGTCGTCGTGACCTTCCACTCACCAGCTTCCTTCTGCCAGGTGAGTTCCCAACGCGAGGAGTAGTGCCCGCCACCGCCACCAACTGTCACGTTGCCGTTTGCCCGGAAGTGCGTGACCGCTCGCGTGTTCTGGTTAGTCATCTGGATCTGCACATCGGTAATACGCTGGTCATCGACACGCACAAACACAACGGCCGCGCCGACACGTGCGCGGTCTCGTTTGTTCTGCTCGCTGAAGAACCGGAGGCATTGCGGCTCCTTGTTCTTATCGGCCTGCTGAGACTCTTCGACGAACGAGTTAATTAAGTCGAGTAGCGTCAGTTCAACACGTTCGCGATCGGTGACGACTGCCTTGTCGACGAAGAACGCGAGCACCGCGACCACCAATAGCACCGGAATGCCAATCAGCAGCTTGGAACGCTGAGTGATCGCGTACGCTCCGAAGAGAACTCCGCAGCCGACCAGACAGGCGATGATGGGCGACCAGGCGTCTTCAGTGAACCACATGGCTAATCCTTTGGTGATCGCGATATGGAAGACGCTGTGGCCGTCGCAGCCCGAGTGACTTTATCTCTTCCGTCCGCGACCGCCTCGGCCTCGCTGGCTTTGCATCCTCTCCAGCATCTGAGCCATCAACGCTTCCTGCTGCTCTTTAACGGCAACAGTGCGATCAAAGCCAGCCTTTTGCCTCAACTGCCCCACTGTCTGCTGAGCCTGCTTGAATTCGGCCCGGGCCTTGTCCAATTCCACCTCGGCGGTTTTCACGCTGTTGTCGCTATCCACGGCGGCGTGAATCTTGGCTCGCAGCGCCGACATCTCTTTGTCGATTTTGGCCGAGTTGCTTCTCAGGTCTTTGAGCTTGGGGTGCTCTTCGAGGAAATTCTTTTCGGCGAGGCTGACTCCCAGCGACTCCTCGGCGGCTTCACGTTCAGCTCGCGTCTTATCCGCCGCGGACAAACTGGTGTTCGACTTGAGTTGCGCGAGCCTCTGCTTTGCGGTTTCAGCTTTCGCCTTGGCTTTGGCGTAGTCTTCGGACTTGTGAAATTCATTCAGCAGCGGTTCGCTGGCGTCTTTGAGGTCTTTATGAGCGGCTCGTTGGTCCGCGAGGAGCTTGTCGAGCCCCATGGAACGCTCGTGCTGAGCTTGAGCTTTCTTTTCAGCCTCTTCGGCAGACTTTACAGACTTTTTGACGTTGGCCATCGCCGCTGCCATCTGCTGTTCAGCGACGTTCAATTGCTGCACGTCCGCCTGCAGAAGCTCGGTAGCTTGTTTGGCCTGCTCCTGTTGCTGCTGCGTCACTCCGTTGGTTTTGCCCTTGGTCTGGGCGAAAACCGGGGACACTGCTGAACTGGATAGAGTGACGATGCAGGCCGTAGCGGCCAGGGTGAAGCGTACTCGTAACATCGCAAACCTCGTTTCAAGCAATCCTCGGAGAAAGCGTGTTCTCCTGATTCAACAACTTCGCAATGAGACATTGACGTTTCAACGGCAGTTTATCGCAGGCAGACCATCGAACGGAGCACGGATTCCCTGATAATCTGCGAGTTGAACCCTGTTTCCCGGCTGGATATCGTCCGCCTCGCTTCGGGCGAGTCGGTTTTTCCCGAAGTGCGGGCAAGGTCGGCTGGCTTTGCCAATGATACTGATGGTTCTTGCGAGCCATCCCACGCTGCGGCGCGACCGCAATGCTACTTTGAAGGACACACACATGGGACTGTTTACCGGCAAGAAAGGTCTGGTTTTTGGCATCGCCAACGACCGTTCGATCGCCTGGGCGATTACGCAAAAGCTGCACGAAGAGGGAGCCGAAATCGGTTTCACTCACCTGCCGGACAAAGATCCTGAGCGGCCACGCATGGAACGTCGGCTGCGTCAACTGGTCGACCCGCTGAACCCGAAGCTGGTTATGCCTTGCGACGTCTCCAATGACGCCAATGTCGACGCCGTGTTTGCCAAGGCGAAAGAGGTGTATGGAACGCTCGATTTCGTGCTGCACTCGATCGCGTTTGCGTCCGTCGAAGATCTCAAGGGACCGGTCTACAACTGCTCTCGCGACGGCTTCAAACTGGCGATGGATATCAGTTGCTTCAGCTTGATCGCCTTGGCGAAGCGAGCGAAAGACCTGCTGGTTCCCGGCGGCGCGATGCTGACGCTGACCTACCTTGGCGGAGAGAAGGTCATCCCCGGTTACAACATGATGGGACTTTGCAAGTCGGCTCTCGAGTCCTCCGTGGAGTATCTCGCTCACGAACTGGGTTCGGAGAAGCAGATTCGAGTCAATGCGTTGAGTGCCGGTCCTCTAAAGACTTTGGCAGCGTCGGCCGTCGGCGACTTCGACCTGATGCAGAAGCTCTACGAGGAGTTTTCACCGCTGCGTCGCAACGTGACGTTCGAAGAGGTCGGCAACACCGGCATGTTCCTGTTGAGCCACCTCGCCAGCGGTATCACCGGTGAGAACGTCCACGTCGATTGCGGTTACCACGTGATGGGTGCACCGCCAGTTGACGTGCAGGCGAACGTCGGCGGAGCTTCCGCTTAGACGAGTTTGCAGTTGAGACTCAAAGAACGCTGATCAACGCTGATTCGCACTGATGTGTGAACTGCGCTGGTCAGCGTTTTCTTGTTTTGAGGTTTGCCGGAATGAGCTCTCGGCTAGCGAGAGCGGGCAGGGCTCAATGTGAAATCAACCCACTTCGTGCGTGTTTGCTTGCCGGTCGGGACGGTCCACGAGTCAGTCGCCGACTTGGCGACGTGGGTGTGTTTATGAGGCCCCGCAGCATCTTCCCAGGCAAAAGTGACGTCCGTCGTGTCGCGATTTTGCGTGCGGTAGATGAGGTGCGCTTCGGCGCGGGCGTACGACTTGCCACCGTCATTTCGAAAGCGGACCTGAACTGATTTGGCATCAGCCCCAGGCACGGCGACTTTTCCCCAACAGAGACTCTGTGACCAGAAGTCAGCGGGTTCACCGCCAAGTCGAGTGATGGTCCAGTCCTTGACGATTGGTTTCCATGAGCGGCCGGAGTCCGTAGAGAATTCAATCTGATACTTGATCTCCGGATTCGGTGGATTACTCGACAAGACATGCGCCGCCGCGACAACTTCGACGACGCGCTCGGAGCGAGGAGTTTTCAGTTCGAGGGTGACTCGCGGCGAACCAAACTTGCCGTCGATCACATGGGCAGCTGCCTGAGCGATGTTCGGTCCGGCAGAGACGACTGCTGTCGCTGAGGTTTCATAGCGCACTTCACTGCCGTGGTCTTTGAGTTGCGGCATCACGGCAGGGTTGGCCTGACAGATCGTGGTAATGGTGATGCCTTCCTCCGATTGAGCCAGCTTCTGCGCGCTGGCGTGCAGTCGCAAGAAATACTGCCTGCGACCTTTGACGATGTCTGTGAGGTCGAGTTCGTCTCGAAGCGTTCCACCATCTTGCCACGTTTGGCCACGGTCGATGGATACGGAGACACCACATTTCACAGGTCCGCGCACCACCAGCCCGTTCTTGCAGCCTTTGTCATAGATGCCCCAGCGTTCGCTATTCGGTGGAGTGGCGCCGATGATGTAGGGCGATCGAAATTCGAACGTGACTTGCTGGTCGTCCTCGGAGACGACAGCTTCGCGATAACTCTCGTCCCCAAAGAAGGGATGATACGAGAACAGCACATTGCCGAAGCGAGCCTGGCCGGGTTCGTACCCGGTTCCGTCTTTGGACCCGTGCATCTTGTCAGGCTGATTGACCCACGTTTGAGAACGTTCAAGGCCGGGAACACCGGCGGTCATGTAGTTGCGGCCCCAGAAGACGAACTGCTTGCCGCTGCCGAGTCCCGGCTGCAGATAACGCCGCATGGATTCCCCGCGTCGCAGATGAACTCGGGGCGAAGGGCCAGTGTAGCCCGCGAGATACTCGGCCACTTCATAGCGCCGATAGACGCCGCCATCGTCGGGGTGCAGCCCGCAGACCAGCCAGCCGTGCTGGCGATCGGGATTGTGGCGGCGGTCCGTAAGCTGCTTCCAATTCGCTCGCACTTCTGCCAGAGGCAGCAATGCGGTGCCGTCATTATTGAAGACCACGGTTGAGATGTCGTGATCGAGGAGCGCCCAGCGACCTCTACCGTAGGGTCCGCCTGTCAAAAACACTTCGAACGAATTGTGCCCATCGACTCCGACGCCGCGACCTCGGCCGTGACCCAGCAAGGCTTCCATCTCGGCCGTCCACTGTGAATGAGTCGTTCCGCACAGGCCGAAGCCGTGAGCGAACAGCCCGGTCCAGTATTCACGGTTGCGAAGATCGGACCCCTTCATGAAGCCTTGGCTCCACAGATCTTCGGTACCTTCTTCGCCGTGAGCGTAGTGCGTGTTTCGCCACAGCCATGCGGCGAGGGCCTTATCATGATCAGTCTGCGGACGATGACCGACGACTCGCTCATAGATGTCGGCTTGAGTCTCAAACAACCGCTTGAAGGTCGAACACGCCAGTTCGCCAGGGTACCACGGGTGGTTCGTTCTGACCTGCGGATCACCAACGTCCGCGCGAGCGAATCCGATGAGCAGTAGCCACATGCAAAGAGCACGGTACACGCGTGGTGATGACATCTTTGACTCCCTGAGCTCGGAGTGATTACCGATTCGGTTGAACGATGCTGAGTTCGTACTGGCGGTGCGGTTTCGTCCCTTTGATCACATCGTAAGTCGGCCAGACGGCGAATTGCGTTGCGATTTCGTTCGCTCGTTCGACGTTTAGCAGCCCGGCATGAGCGTGTAACAGGTAGCGGAGTTTGAGCGGAGCAGCTTTGGTTGTTTCGAGCGGATTCTGCATGCACGGCGAGGCGCACATCCAACCGTCTTCACGCACGTGCCAGTGGGCAGGGTAGCCGGGATTCGAGGGATGATCGAAGTACGTAATGCCTTCGGTTTTGTCGCCCGGCACGCTGCCGCTGTAGTCCATCCAGCGCGCGGCCTTGCCAAAAATGTTTGGCTTGCCGTCGGCGGATTTCTCGCCGATCAGGCCTTCGCTGTTGGTCAGTCGCCCGCCGCCAAAGTGCTCAGAAAGATTCTTGGCGACTCGCACGGCGAAGAATCCGAAGTTCGTCTGCTGGAACTCGAGCTTGTCCGACTTCGGATGAAACGTGGTTTGAACTTCGAAGAACATTTCTCCACTTGGACCGGGCCGCACGATGGCGATCAGGATCTGATCGATGAGTTCCGCGGGATCGTGTCCATCGAACCAGCCCAGTCGCGTTGCGAGCACGGCTTGCTCGTCACCGTCTTCGTAGACGAGCCACTCCTTCTGACGAACGCGGGCGACGGTCGTGTCGCTCCAGAAATCGATGCCCAGCACTTTGTTGTGAGCAAACCAAATCGACTTGTGGTGGTCATGGTTCGGCGCACCGGGGTGGCCCATGCGAGTGAGGCATGAACCTGACGGGCCAATGAAGGGGTAGAAGAACGGACGCGTGGATTGCGGGCTGCCATGCCAGCGCGTGCGTTCGACGCCATCGATCTGAATCGACACTTGTTGATCGGGGAGAGGAATAACCTGGCAACGTGGGAAGTGGTAAGCCATGAGATCCTTCGTTTGATGGAATGAGCGATCAGGCCTTCAGATGTTGCTCAACGGCTGCGGCAACCTCTTGAGTGGTGGCCGTACCGCCGAGATCGCGCGTGCGTGGTCCGCCGGTGGCCAGCATGGTCGTTACTGCTGATTCAATCATTTCGGCAGCCTTGAGTGCTCCCGCATCGTTGTTTCGATAGCTCAGCCATTCCAGCAGCATGGCCGCCGTAAGGATGGTCGCCAGTGGATTCGCGATCCCCTTACCGGCTATGTCAGGAGCAGACCCGTGCGTCGGTTGGAAGAGGCCGTAACGGTCGCCCAGTTCCGCCGTGGGAGCCATTCCCAGACCGCCAACCAAGCCTGCGCCGAGGTCCGACAGGATATCGCCGAACTGATTTTCGGTGACGACGACGTCGTACGCTTCCGGCCGCTGAATCATCAGCATGCTGGCGGCGTCAACGTATTGAGCCTCAGTGGCGATTTCGGGATATGACTGCGCGACCTCGCCGAAGATTTGCCGGAAGAAGGCAAAGGTGCGGAAGAAGTTGGCTTTATCCACGCAGGTCACGAGCTTGCGACCGTCCAGTGGTCGCCCTTTGCGACGCCGTGACAGTTCGAAGGCGAACTTCACAATGCGTTCGGTGCCGTTTCGCGTGATGACGATCGTGTCGGTTGCGACTTCGTTGTTCAGCAGAATGCCGCCGCCATAAGACGCGAACAGGCCTTCCAGGTTTTCACGCAGGATGACGAAGTCGATGCCGCGTTCAGTGTTCTTCAGGGGCGAGTTCACTCCGGGATAGAGCTTGATCGGTCGTACGGCGGCGTAGACGTTCAGAGCTTTCCGCAGTCCCATCATCATGATTGGCTGGACTTCCGTGCCATCCGCCTGGCGAACGTCCGGCAAACCGATCGCGGCGAGGAACACGGCGTCCGCTGCCAGGCAATCGTCGAGGACGGCTTTCGGCAGCATGTCGCCCGTGCGACGGTAGAGGCCCGCCCCGGCTTCGTGCGAGGTGACTTCAATGGACAGGCCAGAGACCCGGCTGACGGCGGCATGCAGCACTCGCAGGCCAGCTTCCATCACTTCAGGGCCGATGCCGTCTCCGGGTAACGCTGCAATCCGATAGTTGCCCATGCGGAAATCCTTCAGGTGTCGTGGTCAACCCGTCGGGTTCAAGCCACGTGTTTGTATTGGTTGAGGCTTGGACATTGAGGTCCAACGGCGGATCTCGCAAGCAAGGGCAGGGGAGCGGTTATGTCGCAGGCGGCCCCCAGACTGCTCTGGCTGACGCTGCGATGGCCCCGGACGCTCCATGACATAACCAGCGACAGTTCAGCGACTTCGGAAAAACGGTTGCGAACCGGCACGCGGTGCTACGGATACACGGCTCGGCAGACATCAACTAGGCGCAAGCAAAGGACGCTGGCAAACGCACACACAACCGTCATCAGACTGCAGCAAGAAAGCGAGCTGACCGATGAAAAAGCTCTTTGATCTCCCCGGCCTGAACTTTGTGAAGAATCGGCGACGTAAGTTGCAGGCCCAGTCGGGACAGATCGAACTGCTGCAGTCGCGCACGGTACCCGCTGCGGTCAACGCGACGTCGATCATTGTGGAAGCGACAACTGTCGAGGAAAGCTCGGATGCGGATGCTCAGGCGGAGGCATTCTACGCCGCAACAAGTGACTGCGAAGCTGGGTATGAAGAAGAGCGTTTCGATGCGAATGTGGACGCTGGGACTGAGGCCGACGCCGAAGAAGGTTCGGTGAGGTACTACTCCTTCATGGCGCGGGGCGGAGAGAAGAGTGACAGCGGCGATGAATCTGGAGAGGTCATCGCGGATGAGATTCCCGTTGAGGAACCACAGATTTTCTACATGACCTTGGGCGGCGTTGATGAGGTGCCCGCGGTCACCGAGGAGTTCGAGCCAGTGGTTCTGGGCAGTGAGGATGAAGTGAGATTCAAGGGTGAAGTGGTCGATGAGGGTGATATCGCCCTGGAAGTGACGACCGACGAATCGACTCCAGTCGTGTTTGATTTGTCATGGGCGTATCGCGGGGCTGATGTGGCTGACGACGAAGTCGTCGAGTTTGAAATCGAGCAGGTTTCGCTGGATGGCGGCGCGGTGGAAGACATCCCCGTCGAAGAATTCTTTGACCCCGCCGTCTGTTACATGGTGGAAGACACGCTGGGCGAGGCCGCGACCTCTGATTTCGAGATCAGCGTGCTCGAAGTTGATCCGGCGGTTACCGCTGAAGAGATCGATGTTGTCGATGACTTGTCTGTGAGCGATGAATCAAAGGCCGATGCCGAGGCCGACGGAGAAGTGGTGGATGACGGTACTGCAGATCCCGTCATCTATTACTTCTCGCTCGGCAACGTTGCCGACGAAGTTGTCGAGACGACGTCGGACGACGCTGGCGGCGAGGTCATTATTAGTGCAACAAGCGATTCAACACCGTCGGATGACGCCACGGTCTATGTTCGCAGCACGTCCAGTGATCTGGTGCTGGCTGATGATGACGACGTTCTGCTGGAGAACAGTCAGGTTGCAAGCGGCGCGTCCAACGGCGACTCCGGCAGCGCGGCAGCAGATTCGTCGAATGCTAGCGGTGATGTTGGTAGTGGTACGACGGATCTGATCTCGCAGGCTGAAGAGGCTCTGCCAGCGGAAGCTGACACCTTGGTTGTGGACGCTTCAGTTGCGACCCGCGTGTGATTGCGTTTCGCAGACAACAAGACTGCAGCGGCGCATCCTCCCGAGGGATGAGCCGCTGTTTCCGAATCAGGTCAGCCGTCCAGACCCGGCTGGCCTGATTCATTTTTTTAATGACTACTTCACTCGCTTCGGCAGGATGACCAGCGTCATCCCGTCCCAGTGCAAACGTTCCTGCAACGCATAAGCCGTGCGATTATGCAGCAGGCGGTGATACCAGCGGTCGCGCTGAAACACGAGCTGCCCCGCGTAGAACACTACGTGTGGAAACTGATGCCGTACCGCCCGGCAGACTTCCTGCAACTCGTGAGCGGCGTCCGTTCCAATAGACATCATGGACGTTGATGCCAGTCCCAGGCGCTGACCGAGTTCCACGTACTGCTGCAACGTCTGCCTCGTGTGAAGCCGCAAGTCATCCATCGCTGCGGCTCCTTTAAAGTTACCGGAGTCGACGACGCCCACGGACACGAACACCACGTTCTGGTAGTAGCTGCGCCAGCCATGCAGAACGTGATAGATCGTGTGAATTCCCAGCCCTCCATACGCTCCGACCAGTACGCAGGCCGTCGGATGGTCAACGCTTGGAGTACTCTTATTGGGCGAGCCAACAATCGGCAGGGCATTCAGTGCTTCGTCCAGTTCATGCAGTTTTGTGCCCACAGTTGAGTAGTACCGGCGAATCGCCACACACAGGAGGACGCAGCCGCCAGTGGCCAGCAGCGTGCGCCAACCGCCTTCCTGAAATTTTTCAACAACGGTCACGCAGAGAATCGTCAGGCACAGCGTTGATCCCAGGCTGAAGAGCGCCAGGCGACGTTTCCACAACGGATGCTTACCACGCAACGACCACCAGTAACGCATCATGCCTAGCATCGACAGCGAGAACGTCAGGAACACGTTGATCGAGTACATGATCACCAGCGTCGAGACATTACCACCGGTCAGCAGCAGAGCCGCCAGAGCCGTCGTGCCCATGACCCAGATGCCTTTGTGGGTCGTCAATCGCTCGGAAAGATTGGCGAACCTGTGCGGAACCCATGAGTCGACAGCCATCGTTGCCATGACGCGCGGTCCATCAATGAAGCCCGCCTGTGCGGCCGCGAACAGCAGCAGACCTTCGACAATCATCGTGACCATGATGAACGTTGGACCGGCCCAATGATTTTGAAAGCCCAGCTTCGCAACGAAAGCTTCTGTCAGCGACTGATTCATCGTTTTGCCGGGGGTTGGCGAAATGTCGAGCAACAGATAGGCCAGCATTAGCCCGCCGGCTGTGATGGCTAGTGACGAAGCCATGTAGAACATGGTCCGTTTGCCAGTGGCGACTCGCGGTTCCTGCAGCATCGGCATGCTGTTCGAGACGGCCTCAATACCCGTGTAGGTACCAGCACCGAGCGAATACGCATGCAACAACAGTCCCAGCATGCCCCACAGTCCGAATCCCGGTGTGTTGACGCAGATTTGAACTTCATCGCTGACGCGCGTAAGCATCGCGCCTGTGCCATCCAGGTTCAGTGCGATCGCGCCGACAATCAGCGTCGCATGCACCGCCACAAACACCAGGAACACTGGCAGTAAGGCAATTACGGACTCTTTCATGCCGCGCAGGTTGAGCACGATCAGGCCCAGAATGACGCTGCCTTCCAGACCGAGCTTCCAATGCGCCGCGCCGATGCCAAACGGCGCGAAGTCTGGTCCTACCAGTCCAAACATTGCGTCACCGGCGGCAGCCACGGAAACGGTGATGGTCAGGATGTAGTCAACGAGCAGTGCGCAGCCTGATACCAGTCCGGCTTTGCGGCCGAGCAGTTTCGAAGCAACGAGGTAGCCGCCACCACCGCTGGGAAACTCTTCCAGAATGTGGCTGTAGCACGACGAGATCAGGAACACCGTGCCGACGGTGGCCAGCGCCAGGAAAATGGCGAGATCCGTGTGGGCTCCATGAACCGGGTGCACCAGATGATGAAACGCTTCGGCCGGGCCGTAGCACGAGGACGACAGACCGTCCGCGCCGAGACCCACCCACGCCAGAAATGCTGCCAGCGACAGATGCTTGTAGAGCGATCGATCATTGAGGTCGCGCGGCTTTCCGATCAGCAGCTCCTTGACGCGTTCACCGAGTGAATGGTCCTCTAATCCCTCGGCTGGTGCTGTGTCGAAGATCTCAATTGCGGCTCCGGTGGCTTGAGCCAGAACAGGCTCAGGAGTCGCTCCGCCATGTAAAGCGGTCATTGCTGCCCTTTCCCAGGACATACGCAGACAGTGCAAGCCAGCTTGATGTTGAGTCGTGACGAGAGGGAGTTAACTGCGAGCGCAACGAGAGCCTTGGCTTAACGACCTGAAGACGTAGCGCGGGCGCAGACTACCGCCGTGCGAACTTGGCCTTGCGTACTCACTCAGTGAAGACACTCGGTCGTTGTCAGCAGTGCAGGGCGGAAAGCGGGCGCAGATTGAACCTGAAGGGCTCGATCGGCGGCAGAGGTTGCCAAGCTAGTGCGCGACTCTTCGTTGCGAAGCTGTTAACTCGCGTCGTCAACGGCGCGCGATCAGTGCGGCTGTGGACATGTCCAAAGCGTGTCCTGTCAAAAGAATTCCCCACAAGCCGACGAGGTTAGCTGACGGGCTCGGAGCTGGAGATGCCCCGTCCTGACGGATTCGCCCCAAAAGTTGGGTCCCCCGTACCGTTCGCGAGCACCGCGGCTCAAAGATCGAACGGGATTTGGCTTCTGATGCGATCGACTCTACCCCTGAGCAAACTTGAGCGTCAACTGTCGACTGTACGAGTCATCCCTCACGGAACGGGTCACTCGTATTCGATCTGACGACAATCGTGAGTATGATGAACCGGGCCCGCTATAGTTTTTTAATCAAGATGACTTCGAGTTTCTTTACGTACTCTTGATGTTCGTGAATGTTCCGTTGAGCATCTGATGTTCGGAGGGCTCGAGGAACTTTTCCAAAGCGATGTCACCCAGGCCAAGGTCTGTTTTGCAGCGTTGATAATTCTGAATCAACTGAGCCAGCTGCGGTGTTTCGCCAAGGCGTTGCACGGCTCGAATGAGCAAATTCTTCGGCGTGTGCTCCAAGTCGATGAACTCGACGACTTGCGTGCGATAGCCCAGCACTTCGAGTGCTTGTGCCCGTATGGCGTCTGTCGCCAGAGCCGCGAATCGTTCTTTCAGGATGCCATGTTGTTGCAGTGCAGGGAGCAGTGCGTCGCTCATCTTGGCTGCGAACTCGTGCTGGCAGCAGGGGACGCACAGAATGACTTTGGTGTTCCATTTCACGGCCTGCGCAATCGCTGCATCGGTGGCCGTGTCGCAGGCATGCAATGAAACTGTGAGGTCAACATCAGCGGGTGCCTGATGATCGGCGATGTTGCCGACTTGAAACGTCAGACCCGCGCAGTTGAGTTTGCGAGCCACTGCCGAACAGTGATCAATGACGTCTCGTTTCAGGTCGAGGCCAACGATTTCCACGCTGAGGCGATGGATGACTGTCAGCAGATGGTGCAGGGCGAAGGTGAGGTAACTCTTGCCGCAACCGAAATCGACAACTCGCAGCGTGCGATCTGCTGGCAGTTCGGTCAGCACATCGTTGACGAGTTCCAGGAAGCGGTTCACCTGCCGAAACTTGTCGTACTTGGCAGCTCGCACCTTGCCATCGGGCGTCATCACCCCGATCTCGATCAAGAAAGGGCAGGGAACACCATCGGGAATCAGGTACTGCTTGGTGCGGTTGTGCAACGGCAGACTGAGTGCGGGTGCCTTCGACGGTGGCCGTCGAGTGATCTTCCAATCACCCTGCGGTTTCTGTTGAAGGGCCACGTCTGCGGCGGCGGTGAAAAGGTTCGCGTTTCCGAAGTGTTCGCCTAGTTGCTGAGAGACGTCGGCGATGACTTCGTCGGGCGTGAGATTGCGATGAGTTTCCCGCGGTCCCTCTGTCGAGGTGGCTTGAATACGTGGTCCGACTTTCAGCAGAACCGGACGATAGGTCACCTTGGAGATCGTGGCTTCAGGCGGCAGCGAACGACTGAGAACCAGTTGGACGAACGTGGCGTTGGCTAGTGATTCCTGCAGCGCAATCAAAAAATCGTTCATCACTGCCCCGTTGTGGAACGCCAGCGTTCCGTTGCCAGCAGTTCGTTCATGCGTTGTTCGAAGACCTGCGCGGACAGCGGTTCAATCTTCACCTTGCTGCCGTTGGTGCGTTCGAAGAGCCAGCTCTTGCGCGAGCCGCGCACGCTGGCAACATCCTTCGCTGCGAGAAAGAACGCGCCCGGCATCCGCGGCAACAGATCCGGCAGCAGATGCAGGTTGGTGTCATTGAGCCGGATCGGTTCCTGCTCTTCCACCAATTGTACACTCATCTTTTTTGATCGCACGAACGGCAGAATCAAGTGCAACGGAGCCCACAGAATCGCCGCGATGTGCCAGAGCAGCGACGATTGGTTTTCTTCGACCAATCGTTGAGCTGTCACCGTGCGATGTGGCAGGAAGAACAAGCCGTGCTCGGTGGAATAGAGGATGCCATCCGTCGGCAGCTTGCGCCGCGAGACTCGGACATGCCCCATCGGCGAATCTACCGAACCGATCCGCGGCTTGAACCGCCGCGCAATGAGGTCTGCGTCGATGGCTTCGTCCGCAAGATTTCCGCAGTCTGTGCAGCAACCGGTGTTGCTCCAGATCCATTGACCACAGTCCTGACAGAGTCGCACTGACATGACTACTTCAAGTGCTCCATGAGGAACAGTGAGAAGACCGCCGTGATGTAGTCCCGGTTTTCCTTGCGGGCGAAACCATGACCTTCGTTGTCGGCGTAGACAGTCCAGACCGTCTGGCCGTTGGCAGTGACCCTCTTGGCGATTTGCTCGGCTTCTGAGAAGGGCACGCGCGGATCGTTCTTGCCGTGCGCGACTAGCAAAGCCGACCGAATCTTCTGCACGTTATTGATGGGATCAATCTTCGCGAACACCTCCAGCATTTCCGGCTGACGTTCATCACCGTACTCAACGCGCCGCAGGTCGCGTCGATACGGGCTGGTGTTCTCCAGGAATGATTTGAAGCTGCCGATGCCGACAATGTCCACGCCCGCTTTCAGCCGCGTGGGAAAATTTGTCAGCGAGGCGAGCACCATGTAACCACCGTAGGAACCGCCAAAAACCGCGACGCGCTCAGCATCCAGTTCCGGCTGCTGAGCGACCCAGTCCAGCAATGCCCCAATGTCCTTCACACTGTCTTCGCGGCGCGGACCGTTGTCGAGTTGCAGGTACGTCTTGCCGTAGCCTTCCGAGCCACGCACGTTCGGGACCAGCACAGCCAACCCGGCTTCATTCACGAAGAACTGCATCAGCGGATCGAACGTCGGGCGAGACTGTGATTCCGGCCCACCATGGATGTTGATGACGACCGCCGCTTTGCGATCCTTCGAAGCGCCGCTGGGCTTGTAATAGAACGCCGGGACGGTGCGTTCGTCGAAGCTCTTAAAGCGGACGAGCGTCGGTTCCGCGAAGTGATCCGGGGGGATGCCGCCTGTTTCGCTGTAGGTCCAGCGGACAAGCTGCGGATCGCGCAACGAGATCGAATAGACATCGGCCGGATGATTCGGGCGGCCCAGCGTGAACGCGAGCGTGTCGCCCGCCGGATTGAATTCGAGACCCGAGATCACGCCCATCGGCGTCTTCACGGGAATCGGCTTCTCGCCCATCCAGAAGTAAAGCTGGCTGGCGCCGTCCGCGTTGACGGTGAACGCCAGCAGATCTTTGGTGCTCGCTCCGACTTGTGGGGCTACTTCAACTTCTTCGACATCCCAGGGAATGTCCTGAGTCAACCAGGTCAGTTTCAGGCTGGCGAGATCTACAAGGCACAGTTGGCGGAACTCGCCGTTCGCATCGCAAGCCATGTAGGCCGACTTGCCGTCGTTCGAAAATTGCATCTGGTCGGCGGCGGCTTTCTGGACCGGCAGAGTGATGCTGGCCACTTTGCCGGTGGCGATGTCGAGCACGCCTGGATAGTTCTCGTTGATCGAGACCACCTTGCGAACGAGTAGCTTCGAACCGTCGTGCGACCAGTCGGCAGCTTCCCAGAACTCGCTGTCGGTTTTAAGCAACAGTTCTTTCTCGCCGGGTCGATTCAGATCCGCGATGTAGAGGTCCGTGTCTTTGCCGTTGCGCTCGTTGCTGGCGACGATGGCGAACAAGCCGTCATGCCGCACCGGGCCCAGCACGTTGCGGGATTTGCCGTCGGTCAGCAGCTTGGCTTCACCGGCATCGTGATCAGTGACGTAGAGCTGAAAGTTTTCGTTGCCGCCTTTGCCCATCGAAATGAGCAACTCACCGCCATGACTGCCGGGCACGAAGCGACCGCTCGCGGGTTCATCGAAGAACGTCACTTGCTCGCGGCGTCCACCGGGTTCGTAAACGCGATGCAATTGTGCGGTGTTGCCGAAGCGAGTCTGGATCAGCAGCCCGCTGCCGTCGGGAGCCCAGCCGGAGAACACTGCTTGTCGCGTGCTCTGGTACTGACGCAGGCGATTGGCGAGTGAGTCCGGCACCGAGGGCACGTTCTGCACGCTGACAGCGGGAGGACGACGAGGATCGTCTGCGCCGCTGGTGCTCGCGCCCGTCAGATCTAATGCCAGCAAGCCTCCGCACACTGCTGAGAGCCACGAAGCCGTCGAGCAAAACCTGGCCAACATCATGCTGTCTCCAAAGTCCGACTGATTCGAGTTGTCTACGTGATGCCAACGCCATCTGGCAGGCGGCAAATCAAGCGACTAAACGCCGTTGGCTTTCAAGAACGCACAGCCTGCGGCCATTGTGGATGCGCATTGAATCACTTCCAGCAACTCCTCGTCGCTGGCGCCGAGTCCGGTGGCCTTCTCGACGTGCCCCGACGTGCAGGGCTTACAAGCATTCAAGTTACTGATCGCGATGTTGATGAGTTCGACGGTTTTCTCATCAAACGACGTGCCCATGAAGGTGTGGGCTCGCAAACCTACCGGCAGGCCGGAAAAGCTCTCGTTGCCTGCGAGATCACGGAATTTGAAGAACGAGTTGTACATGGCATTCGTCGACGCGATGGCCAGTACTTCGCTGATCTGCGCGTCCGTGCCGCCTTGCGACTTGAAACGCACCGAAAAATAGCTGAGCCACAACTCGCACCCGTAGTGACCCGCCACGGCCAGCCCGATGATGGTTTTCAGATTGGCAGACAGCTTGCCGTCCGAGAACACGAACTTCTTGAAGTTCATGTAGAAGTCCTGCACGAACGGTTCGACCCGCCCGTAGTACAGGAATGGTTCCGGAACCGGTTCTCCGCTCAGCATGTCCCGAACGCGGCCGTAAGTCGTTGCGACCTTGTCTTGAGCTTCCGATTCCGGCAGTGGTTGCAAACGCGCCATGTTGAGTAACTCCTAGACGCACACAGCCCAGCCTCGTCTTCACGAAGCCGGGCTGTGGTTGCTCTCGTACAGAACTCGATGTCACACGATTGTCACTCGTGGGCAATCGTCGATCCAAATATAGGGCGGACAATCCTGTCCGCCGAAGCGGTGGCGGACAGGATTGTCCGCCCTACGACCGCAGCGACTTTCGCAGCTTAGTTGAGCGTCTGCTCGCCCTTGCTCCAGTTGCAGGGGCAGAGCTTGTCGGTCTGCAAGGCGTCGAGCACGCGCAAGACTTCGTCAACATTGCGACCGACGGAGAGATCATGCACTGCCATCCAGCGCACGACGCCCTTCGGGTCGATCAGAAACACGCCGCGCAATGCGATGCCTTTTTCGGGCAGCAGCACGCCGTAGTCGGTCGACAGCTTGTGATTGGTGTCCGCGAGCATGAGGTACTTCATGCCGGCGAGGTCCTTGTGAGCGTCGCACCAGCCTTTGTGGGAGTACGCGCTGTCGGTGCTGGCCGTCAGCAGAGCGCAGTTGCGGTCTTCAAATTCACCCAGAGCCTTGTTGAAGGCGACGATTTCCGTCGGGCAGACGAAGGTGAAGTCGAGCGGATAGAAGAACAGGCACACCCACTTGCCGGCGTAGTCGCTCAACTTGACGGTGCGGAATTGTTCCTTATCGCCGTCCTTCGTGCGGTCATAAGCTTGAAGTTCGAAACCTGGGGCTGGAACGCCAACTTGAACTGCCATGTGTCTGAAATCCTTTATGCAATGCGAATGACATCATCCGCCTGACGTAGGCAGATGGAACATTTTGAGGCTCGCAGAGTATAGAGCTGAAACCGGCTTCGACCACCGAAGCGGAGACCGAACAAATCGTTTGCCTCGGTCTCCCGAATGTGAGACCCGGCTGCGGCACGGGATGAATCACATTGTTCCGATGGGTTTGGTCGATAAGCTGTCGGAGACACGATGTTTTCAGCGTGCTTTGAGGCGGAGATCCCAGGATGTTTGAACCCCAGTTTCAAATCGCGCGGCGAGGTTTTCTGCAGGCTTCGGCTGCAGGAGTGCTGGCCACTGGCTTGCCCGGTTTGGCAGGGACCGCGCAGGCTGAATCGGGAACCGGCCGGGCGAAGTCCGTGCTCTTTGTGCTGCTCAGCGGCGGATTGAGCCAGTTAGATTCACTGGATCCCAAACCTGACGCACCCGTAGAAATTCGGGGCGAATTCAGCAACATCAGCACAGCGATCCCCGGCGTGGCGGTGTGCGAGCACATGCCCCTGTTTGCACAACAGGCCGGGCGGTGGTCCATCGTGAGATCGATGTCGCACAAAGAGCACAATCACTTGCTCGCGACACACGTTGCGCTAACCGGACGACCGACTCCGGTGCCGCGCGGCGCGAGCGATATTGATCGTGTGCAATCACGCTTCGACTTTCCGAACATGGCGTCGGCGCTGGACTACATTCGCCCGCGAAATGATGGCATTCCGACGGGTGTGTCGCTGCCGAACTATTACATTGAAGGGCCGCTGACTTGGCCCGGCCAGTACTCGGGGTTTCTCGGTCCGAAGCACGATCCATGGCAAATCAGTCAGGACCCGAACGATCCCAAATTCAAAGTCGACGCGCTGTCGTTGCAGGCGGGAGTGACACAAACACGCCTGGAATCCCGCCGTGGCTTGCTGGATCAGGTCAACCAGTCGCCGCGCTTGGACGCAGTCAGTCAGGCTGGGGCTTTTGCGCAACAGCAGGAAGTTGCGTTCTCGTTGCTGACGTCGGCCAAGGTCGCGAAGTCGTTCCAGATTGATCAGGAGTCGGCGGAGACTCGTGATCGATATGGTCGCAACAAGTTCGGTCAGTCACTACTGCTGGCTCGACGACTGGTCGAAGCCGGTGTTCCGGTTGTGCAGGCCGCGATGGGCATCGTTCAGACGTGGGATACTCACGTTGACAATTGGGGCAAGCTGAAAAACACTCTGCTACCGCAATTGGATCGTGGTCTGGCGGCGCTGATGGATGATCTTTCGGCTTTGGGTCTGCTGGATCAAACGCTGGTGGTCGTGATGGGCGAGTTCGGACGCACGCCGAAAGTCTCCACCTTGCAGGGTGAGAAGGTTTCTGGGCGTGACCATTGGGCGTCGGTGTACTCGCTGATGGCGGCGGGCGCCGGAGTGCGGGGCGGGCAGGTGATTGGCCAATCGGACTCAATTGCCGGTTACCCAGTTTCCAGAAGTTGGTCGCCAGCAGACCTCTGCTCCACCGTCTTCAACTCGCTGGGGATCAGTGAGGAAGCTCACATTGTTGATCCGCTCGGGCGGCCGAACCAGCTTCGCAACGGTGTGGTCATCGATCCGCTCTATTCTGGCAACGCTTAGCGAGCCTCGGACAGTGCGGAACTTCAGCCTTGCTGGATGTAGTACAGCATCCGGTCTTCGCAGCTAAGTTCGTCAGCCTGGCGATCTAGCCAGTCTGCCTGATCAGTTTGTTTGAGCCCTTCCAGAAAGCTCTGAAACTGGGATGCGGGATTGAGATAGCGGACGGTCCAGGCGGTGAAGCCCAAGTCGCTTCCGCCCTCGTGGGTATACGTTCCGCATCTCAACTGAATCCGTTCCCGTTCGCCGCCCGTTCCGAAAAAACCTTCCGCATCCAAATCGGCCATCGCCAGAATCATGGCAGCTTTCATTCGGCATTGGATGTCCATCACCACCTCGACCGGCACACCGTCGCCTTCAAAATCACTTTCGGCCTGGTGGTAAAATCTCGGAAGATCGTTTTCGGGGCTGCGGCTCTCCATGTATTCCAATGGCCGCACACCCCACACCGGTGAAGAGTTGCGATTCGCCTCGGTCAGACAGAGGTGGTAGATATTGGGAGCCTCTGTGCACTCGTCGAGTTCGAATGAGAATGACACATAACGCTCCTGCGGGTTTTGCATTCGCTTCTGCGAGATACCATGTCGCAGGTCTTCACGAAGGTCGTTTCGGACCTGCTTGAAGCCTTCGATATCTGAGACGTACGGGCCATAAGATTGAAACAGGTCTTCGTCGTCAGACATGGAGTTGATCTCCGTCATATTTCGTTTGTCTTGCAGGGTGAGCCTGCTGCTGCGACTCACCCCGCTCTCTAGAACGATACTACCGGTCTTCAGCCGATCTTCGCCCTCAGGTCCTCAAGCAGTTTGACGGCTTTGCCAATGTCAGCCTTCTGGCGGACGGGGTCTTGCGGGATCTCGCGTTCGATCGTCAGCGGACCGGTGTAGCCGATCTCCTTGAGCGTTCGCAGGAATGTTTCCATTCCGACGTCGCCGTCGCCCAGCGGAGTCTCGCTGCCCCATTCTTTGCCTCGTACGGCAGGAGCGGCCCACTTGGCGTCCTTGCAGTGGATACTCCGAACGAGGTGACCGACCTGCTTCAGGGCTTCGATCGGATTGCCAGTTCCATAGAGAATCATGTTGGCCGGATCGAAGTTGATGAAGAGGTTGTCGCGACCGACATCGGCGATGAAGTGCAGCAGGTGATCGGCAGACTCCTGACCGGTTTCCAGATGCAGGTTCTGGCCGTTCATTTTTACGTGGTCCAGCAGGCTGCGGGTGGTCTCAATCAGGTTCCGGTAGCTGGCCGTGCTCGAGTCCGGCACGAAGCCGATATGTAGAGCCACGACCGGGCAGCCGATGTACGTGGCGAAGTCGGAGATACCGCGGAACTCCGCAGCCCGCGCGGCTCGCGTCGCTTCCGGGACCAGCCCGACGGTTTCGGCTGTGCGCTGAATGCTTTCGTAAGTCTCGCCTTCGAAGCCGCTGAAGACGACAGTTGTTTCAACACCGGCGGCTTTGGCCCTCTTCAAAAATGCCTCTGCGGCAGCCCGCGTTCGGTTTTCTGCGTGCGGTGCGTGCAGGTGCATGGTGGGCACTTTTAACTCTTGTGCAACCTCTAAATGCACGCCTAAGCCAGCATCAACAGATGTGAAAACACCAATTGGCCACTTGCTCATAACTGCAACTCCTCAGGGTGAACGACAAAGTGGTCAGCGCGAAGGGTAGGCCTGACGTATCTAGATTCAGTGATCGCGACTCCCTCGCAACGGGCCGGCCGGAGTCGCGCAGGGAATATTGACGGCTGCATCTCGACTCTGCCAATGAGTGGGCTGCGTCAAGTGCGGGATCTGAATCAGGTTCCAATCAAACTGACGGGTGGAATCGAGCACGGCAGCGATTTTTGAGGTGACAATTGCACTGTCACGTCGTCTATTGAATCTTGAGTCGGCTGCACTGCGACTGGAACGCGATCGTGAAAACGCGTGTTGATGAACTTGTCAGTCGAACGATGGCGCGGCCGAGTCATCAGGGAGAAACTGAAAATGTCTGGAATTCGTTCTTTGATTGCCTGCACCGTCGCGGCGGTCTGCTTGTTGGGCACATCAGACACATACGCACAAGGTCGTGGTCACCATCACGGCGGCGGGGGCCGAGGCGGCAGCAACTTTTCGTTTGGATTCGGTAACGGTGGCTTCGGTGCCTCCTACGGCCGTGGTTACGGCGGTTGGGGCGGAGGCTATGGTGGATGGGGCGGTCGAGGTTGGGGTGGCGGCTACGGCTCGTACTATCGCCCCGGCTACTATGGAGGAGGTTATGGCAGTTACTACTACCCAAGCTACGGGTACAGCTACCCCAGCTACAACTACTCGCCAACCTACGTAACTCCGAGCTACTCCTATCCAAGCAATGTGATCGTCGATAACTCGGCGCCAAACCCGACGTTCGACGGTGGCCCCATCGTGATTCTCGCACCAGCGTCGAACGACCGGTCCATTGAGTACACACTCAACGACAACAATTACTCGATGCGCCCGGGACAATCGCAGACGTTCCGGCACGACCGCCACTGGGTTGTGCAGTTTGATTCTGGAACTGGAAGAGGCCCGATGCAGTACACGCTGAAGGCTGGCACTTACAAGTTCAAGCAGACTTCAGACGGCTGGCAGTTGTTCTCATCGTCAACCCCCAGCCCGGCACCAGAGCCGGTAAGCGGTGTGCCCGGCGCGCCCGTGCCGATGCCTTGATAGCGTCCTCTGGCGAGACACGCTTGCGAGTTGTGTCCTCGCCATTAGCGCAACCGAGCTGAATTGGGACCTCATGCCGCGTAGTGATCTAGTCGTTCTGACTGATCGCAACGCGGTTTTGTTTTGCGCACCGTCAAGCGGATGTCCGCAACGCGATCTTACTACGGCCGATCGAACTGCATCCGGCCTCGATTTTGTGGCTCGCTGCAAGGGCGACGAAAAACATGAGTGGCTAAGCTGAGTTCCTCAAACTCTTCGGACTCCAACACACGAGGACTCGGCGATGATGAGTTTCGGTAGGTCTGCGCGGTCTGGATTCTGCAACTTCATGGTCCTGCTTGCGGTGGCCGTCGTGTTCGGATCATCGGGGCTCGACGAAATTCAGGCCGCGTCGCTCACGGCCGGTGTCGCGAAGGTGGACATCACCAACGTCGATGCCGGGCCGGTCAATGATCGCTTGTGGGCCAAGGCCCTCGTGATCAAGAGCGACGCAACGACCGCTGTGATCGTCAGCGTGGATGCGGTGGCGATCGGCGAGATTGGGTACATCAAGAATGACTATCTGCCGAAGGTCCGTGCGCGACTTGAAAAGGAACTTGGCATTCAGCCCGCGAATGTGCTGGTGAACGCGAGCCACTGTCACGGCATCGTGTGCTCGGATGTGGACGACCGGACGTTTCAGGCCGTGAAGCTCGCGACGCAGAACATGGTTCCGGTGAAGGTCGGAGCTGGACGAGGTCATGAAGACCGCGTCTCTGAGAATCGCCGGTTGAAGCTCAAGAGCGGCAAAGAACTCGACGTCCGACACGCTTACGCGCTGCCGCCCGATGAAGAGGTGGCTGAAGTCGGCCCCATCGACCCTGAGATCGGCGTCCTGCGGCTTGACCGCATGGACGGGAAGACGCTCGCCGTCGTTTACAACTTTGCCTGCCATCCCATTCAGGGAGTGCCGAATAAGGGCAACACGGCGGACATGACCGGCTTCGCGTCGCAGGTCATCGAAGACAACCTCAGCGATTGCACCGTGGCGTTGTTCCTGCAGGGCTGCGGCGGCGACATCAATCCGATCACGTACAAGGACACCAACAGTCCGCGAAACGCCGAACCGCTCGGCAACATGCTGGGGCTGAGTACGCTGAAAGCAGTGCGGAAAGTTGCCTGCAAAGATGACTCGCGCCTGCAGTGCATCAACGAGACCCTGACACTCCCGCGTGCCGACCTCGCAGAACGCATCGCATCGCTCGAAGCTGAGCAACTCAAACAACTGCAGTCGCTGAAAGGCACTAGCCTGAATCTCAAGACCTTCTTGCCTTTGGTCGTTAAGTACAACTTGGCGGACGAGTTCCCCTCTTACTACTCGCACCGTTACCTGCATGAGAAAAAGTTGGGCCGGGATGATCTGACACAACTCGACGCTGAGAATCGTCGCAACATGCAGCAGTACATCGAGAACATTCACACGATGGAGCAACTGACCCGCACGCAGACAAATCTGGCACTGCTGAAGAAGCACCAGGCCCAAAATATCGCCGCAGGCAAGCGGACGATTGATGTCGAAGTCGTCGGTCTACGAATCGGTGACTTCGCGCTGGTGACCTTCCCTGGTGAACTCACCGTGCGGATCGGCTTGGGTATCAAGCAACGCTCGCCGCACAAGATGACCTTCGTGGCTGGTTACACCAACGGCTACATCTATTACTCGCCGACTGCCGAACAACTCCTCAACGTCGGCGGGGCTCAGGAAGACAGCGACTGCATCCTTGCTCCCGAATGGCAAGCATTGTTCGAAGCGAAGGTCGCAGATGTCCTGAAGCAGCTGTAAGTGCGTCGTTACTTTGCCCTTTGCGAGGAGCGGACGTTTGGCGTGGCTTGTCACGACTAGGAGTTTTTTGGGGTCTCCATGCTTGTCTCGGATAGCTACTACGAAGCTAGGATTGATTCGAGCGCAGTAAATGCTTGTGGCAGATGGCTCGAATGCGTCTTTGAGGGACTGAAGGCTGAACGTTGCGTAGATGATCGACTTGGCTCTTCCGGAGACATGCGATGCGACGATGGCGGGATGTGTTACTCGGATGCGTGCTGGTATTGAGTGTGACTTCCTCGCTTTTGGCACAGTCACAATCACCATCACAGCCACGACCGGCCGTGAAGCCCGTGGAGATCACTCCCGATCGCATCGAGATCAAGCCGGGAGATCCGTTGAGTGTTCGAGCCCTCGTCGCCAAGCCGACGCCGTTGAAAGGCTTGCTGAGCTGGTCTCTCGAAACCAGGCGCCATCGTTCTTACATGAGCGTGATCGCTCCCAGCCCTGATGGGAAAGAGGCGGCCACGGGTGGCATTGATGGCACCATTCGGATCTGGAATCTGGAGACAGGCAAGTGTGTTCGGGCTCTGATCGGGCACAACAGCTACGTCTATGGGTTGAGCTGGTCTCCTGATGGCAACACGTTGGCGTCCGGCGGTTCCTACGACGGCACTGCGCGGTTGTGGGATGTTCGCACTGGTCGACCGCTCAAAATTCTGCGAGGAATGAAAGAGTTCGCCACGCTGTGCGAGTGGTCCCCCGACGGCAAACAACTGGTGGTGGTCGGCGGCACCAGCGGCTATGTGTGGTTGTGGAAGTCCCTGGGGGATGAACGCAAGGAAATCACGTCCTTCGGGCACTACATCACTTCGGTGCAATGGTCTCCCGATGGCGAACATCTCGCAATCTGCGCTCAACAGCAGCCCGCGACGCTTCTCAGCATGAGTAGTGGGAAAGCATCACGCTACTTTGGCAAACCAGAGGATGCCTTGGTCGTGGCGCGCTGGTCTCCGGATGGAAAAACTCTGGCGACAGGAAATGCCACCACGATTGGGCTGTGGGATATGGACGCTGAGGGCGAGACGATTGAAACGCCCCCTAAAAAGCTGGAGGGGCCGGCCAGTGCGTTGGCATGGTCTCCTGATGGCAGCCAGTTGGTGGCGGCAACGCCGACCGATGTGCAGATCTGGAATGTCAAGGACGCCAAGGTTGTCAAGAAGTTACCGACGGTCGCCAATCGACTTAACTGGCTGGGCACGGGAACTCAGATCGTCTGTCAAACGTCCGTTGCGATTTCCACATGGGATACGGCGACTGAGAAGCCGTTGCAGCAGGTTGACGCTGCGGGACTGACTCCTCCACTTTGGACGCCAAACCGTCCCATTGTATTGGGGATCGGCACACCGAACCTGTCCTTGTGGGATGCCAATACCGCCAAGGCCCTGAAGACGCTCACGGGTCATACGGCGGCCGTTAACGCGGCGGCATGGTCGAAAGACGGCAAGTTTTTGGCGACGGCCAGCAGCGACAAGACTGCCAGAATCTGGGAAGTGAGTTCCGGTAAACTGCTGCAGACTCTGGCGGACCATAAGGGCGTTGTGACCTGCGTAGGCTTCGCGTCCGATGGCAAGACGTTGGCAACTGGTGGTAGTGAGCCCATCGTGCGTTTGTGGTCGGTGGCCACGGGAGAACTACAGGCCAGCCTGCCTGGGCATACCGCTCAGTTGATGTTCGTCGCCTGGAGTCCCAACGGTGGTTTGCTGGCAACTGGCGGTTACGACAAGTCCATCAAGGTCTGGAACACTCAGAAGAAAGAAATCATCCGATCGATTCCCACCAAGGAGATCGTCTACTCCGTGAGTTGGGCCAGTGACTCAAAAACGCTGGCGTGTGGTACGGGAGACGACGATGTGGTGATTCTGCAGCCGAGTCTTGGCAAGCAGTTGGGAAGTCTGGTGCAGGCGGGCAGTCCCAAGTCCGTTACGGGCATTGCCTGGAGTGCCGATGGCAACGCCGTTTTTGTGGGACGCGGCAATCACACGGCGCAGTTGTGGGATCTGAAAACCAGCAAGGTCATTCACAATTTGCCGACGATGGCACCGGTGCAGTATGTCGCCTGGGCTAACCCAGGGAACGTAGTCGCTGCCGGCAATCAAGAGCGTACCGTTCGCTTCTGGGATGCACCGACCGGCCAGGTCCGTGGCCTGATCATCGGCGAACCTGACCATGTCATTCTGGTGGGCAGCGACGGCAACTACCGCATCGACCCCGATCACGAACCCGACTTGGTTATGGTCGCTCTGACGCCCGACGCCCAGACGACTTACACCCTCACCGACTTCGCGGTGAAGATGAAATGGAAGAACCAGCCCACGGCAACTAAAGTTGGTAGGTAATTAGTCCTTCATGGCTTTCAGGACGACGCGAAAGCCCTTCGGGAAGGTTGGCTTTGCCGGAAAATCGTAGGCTCGAGTGGCGCTGCGGGACCACCAGTGCTTGGCGTTCCACGAACCGCCGCGAGCGACTCGGCCGGAGGCGGCGTCTTGGGGCTTGGCTTCGAAGGACGGATCGACCAAGGGCGAACGCGTATAAAAATCCTTGTTGTGCCAGTCGAGGCACCATTCATCGACGTTGCCGTGCATGTCGAACAGGCCAAATGCATTTGCTCGCTTAAGTCCGATCTCAGCCGGATACGGCGTTCCAACGGCGCCGACGATCGCATGCTCGGACAACCCTGTGGGATCATCACCGAATGACCAGAGTGCCTGACTTCCGGCCCGACACGCGTATTCCCACTGAGCCTCTGTAGGCAGGTTGTACGCGGACTTCGTTTGATCACTCAGCCAGCGGCAGAACGCGCGAGCGTCTTCCCAGCTCACGCCGCACACGGGTTGCTTCTCGGGGGCAGTGTCTGGAATGAACTTCTTCCACGTCAGGTCGGCCGAGCCATTGTCTTCCGCTGACGGGCGATAGTTGGTCGCTTCGACAAACTGCCGAAACTGCGCGACGGTGACTTCGTGCTGGCCCATGTAGAACGGCTCAGTGAGTTCCACGACGTGGCGAGGACCGCTCGACTGCGCCACGAACTTGTCGAAGTCGGAAGCGTTGGTGTCTTCCAATTCCTTCTTCAGTTGGGCGAGTTCTTCAGGCGTGCTTCCCATTTGAAACCGTCCCGGCGGAATCAGTTGTAGCTTCATGCCGACCGAGTTTGTTTGGACAATGGGAATCGCGAGGTATTTCGCCCAGCCTTCCTGAAGCAGTTTTGCTTGTTCGGCGTTGAACGGAGCCGTCGCTCGCGGAGGCGGGGGTGCAATGCCGTTGGTTGGAAGTTCCGTCTTGCGGTCCATGTCCCATGTGAGCTTGAGGTCCGTTGGATCCGCTTGCATCGAGGCTTGCCGGTACTCATACAGTCCTTTGATCGACCGGCCATCTGGTGAGATCACGAGGCGCAGCGGGCCGTTCATTCCATTGCTCTCACGAAAGCGGCCAACGAAGGTTCGCGACGCGATATCGATAACTCCCTCAATGGTCCCAGCGTTGTCGTAGTAGGTCGCTTTGACGGGCAACGAATCGTTCGCCTGCAGAGGAGATGTATGGGTGAACTTGACGATGCCCCAGCGCGAAGTCCACTCGCCGTTGAGGTCAATACTGGCGTTAACGATCTGCCGAGGTTGAGGATTCGCTTTGGCCTCTCGAACCACTCGGAAGCCAGCCCACTGCGTGCGAATCAGATCTGAATGGCTGCCGTAACGATCAGCACTCCGGCTGAAGCCCACCCAATTGTCCCACCCGCCGCCACGATAGATGTGCTGGCTCCCGGTATTAGGGCCGATGGGATCAGTCGCAGGAGATTGAGCGTAAGCGTGTGCGTCGTATTGATCGACGCACCACTCGTGGACATTGCCGTGCATATCGAACAGGCCGAAGTTGTTCGACTTGAACGAACCGACTGGAGCCGTGAAGGCGAAGCCATCATTCCAGGACATCGCCCAGGTGATGTGCTTGTGATGCTCAAGCACCGCAGCGTCCGCCACGTTCGCAGAGCCATCGAGAGATGTGGGATCGTCACCGGTTGAGAAGAGGGTGGTCGTACCTGCTCGGCAGGCGTATTCCCATTCGGCTTCAGTGGGTAGACGGTACGTCACACCTTCCCTTTGGCTCAACCATTTGCAGAAAGCGACTGCGTCCTGCCACGCGACGTTGCACACCGGATGATCGTCAGTCTGCACGAATCCCGCGTTGTGCCAACTCGCGGTCGAACTGCGCTGCCACCGCCCTTCAAGCCAGGCGTAGCCGCCTCGCGACTCGGTCTCGGCTTCTGTCTTGTATTTGGTGTCCTTGAGGAACTCGGCGAACTGCCCGACTGTGACTTCGTGCGCGCCGACATACATCGCTTGCGATATTGTGACGGCGCGCGGCGGTGCCTCAGTCTGACGTCGCTCGCCGACCCAGCGGGCAAAGTACCAGTCAGGATTCGCTGCCAGCTGGTCGGCAGCTCTTGGAGCCGTTCCCTGAGTGAACTCACCCGGCGGGATCAGCCGCAGTTTCATGCCAATCGAGTTTGTCAGCTCGACATCCAGACCCAGATACTGCGCCCATGCTTCTTGATGCAGCTTCGCTTGTCCGGCATCGAAGGGAGCGGTGGCGACATACGGAGTCTGTCTCGTCATCCGCCACGGCTGCATCGGTGGAACTTTTTCCAACGGCTCACTGAGATAGTCAAAACCGCCGTCGATCTCCCTTCCATCTGCGGACAGTGCGAGTTGCAGGCGGCCATTTCCGTTGGGCTCATGGAAGGTACCGCGAAAGATACCGGTGCGTGGATCGATCCCGCCCTTAATGCTTCCTTTGCCGTTTTGGTAGATGCCCTTCAATTCGACAGGCCAAATGCCGGTGACCTTCCCATGACTCAACTTGACTGGCCCCCAACCGGAATCCCAATCGCCGTTGAAGTCGATCTGTTTTGTGTTCACCGATGGGTTGAACGGCAGCGTCAAAGTTCCCGTCTTGGGATCGATCGTGCCGGGTCCCAGCTTGATCGTGGCAACGTTGCTGTGGGCCGAGCGAGACTCAGTCCAACGTTGCTGGACTTCCAGCAATGCAGTCTCCGCTCGTCGAACGTCGGAGTCTGAAATGACGCCGGCGGCATGTTGCTTCTTAACGGTATCGAGGATCTCGCGATGCAACTCCGTCAGCTTCGCGAAGAGTTCGTCGTGGCGCAGCCAATCTTGCTGAGCGGCCGAGAGACGCAGTTGAGCTTCCGTTAGCTTGATTTCAGCTTCCGTCAATGTGCTGTGAGGAACTCGCGCTGCTGCAAATTGCGCGTGAGCGACTGCAACGTCTTTTTCTGCGAGTTCAACAATTCGCAGTAATGGAGCCAGGTCTTCGACTTTTCTACCTGCAGCTGCCATTTGAGCGGTGCTCTGATTTCGAATCTGCGTATCCGCGATGAACTTTTTCCCGGTCCAAATGCCGCCAGCGACGTTCAACCCGATGAGCGCGACCCAGACTGCTAGTAAGGCGACATACGTCTTTTCTGCGAACCTGGGCTGGCCAGCATTTTTTTCGAGCTTGCACAGCAAGCCATATGCCGCCCATGCGACGATTGCGGCGAGGATTGATGACGAAATCAAATTCATGCCGCTGTGAAAACTCTTGCCCGGAACCATCTCGTAAACAAACCACGGTCCGGGCGCGCCGATCGAATAGTAGAAGTTGCTGGTCTCGGCGTGGGACGTATGCAGATAAGGGCTCAAGAACATGACGCCACAGACCACATGCACTGTCCACAAGACCCACGATGCGGCAACGAGCCATCGCGGACGCGGTGGTACGGGCTCCGTGGCTGACAGATCAGCCTGTTGCTTGCGCTGACGAAAGCAATCTTGAACATCAGCACGACTGAGCGTGGCCAGTGCCCAGATGCCGACCGGCCAGCCAATCAGATAGCCGGGCCCGATGAACATGGCGAGTATGGCGCTGGCTTTCGCCCAGCCGTACGAATCCAGATTCATCATGCGATAAGCGCCGAAGAGAATCAGCGCCGAACCGAGCGCCAGAATTGAGAACACTGGCAGAGCGGCCGACTCAAATCCCTCTGGCATCGAATTGGTCGCGACCCAGGCCAGCATTCCGAAGATCGCGAGCCAGTTAACCAGTCCCGTCGCGACCAGTCCTAACGCAGCACGCATCGTACTGCGCGCGGGTTCCAGCGGTGGAACCTCGTTGGGGTCGATCAGTCCCCATTCGATGGCAGTCCATTTCAAGCCCTGGCAGGTCGAGCACCAGCCAAGTGTCACCTTACCAACCGAGGCGGCTCCCATCCGAACTCCGCCGACGCTGGCCAGCGAGCGAGTCTTACCGCATGTCTTGCATCGCAAACGCCAACCTTCCGCGTGTTGACCTGACGACTTTTGCGAGGCGCTGGCAGAATTCGCCACCATCGCAGTCACTGACGCGGGAAGCTGCATCGTCGCTGGCTGTTGCAGGTGAGCGAGGCACTGGCTCAAGAGCTCTGCGACTTCCTCTGCCGTCTGAAATCGGTCTGCTGCGGCTTTTGAGATCAATCGCTCCACGATTGTGATCAACCATGCCGGGATCTCCGCATTGACTTCGTTGATCGGGCGTGGTGTGTCATCGCAAACGCGCCGTAGAACCGCGACAGCCGAATCCGCTCGAAAAGCCGGACGACCGGTACACATCGTGTAGAGCACGCTGCCGAGGCTGAATAAGTCGCTGCGCTGATCGACCGGTTGCCCCATCGCCTGTTCGGGCGACATATACTGAGGAGTGCCTGCGATCTGGCCGGACATCGTGATACCCACGTCGTCGGACGCGCGAGCCAGTCCGAAGTCGGTGATCTTCACGCGCTCGATTCCGTTCTCCAGCAGGATGTTCGCCGGCTTGATGTCGCGATGGACGAGTCCTTGCTTGTGCGCGGCGGCCAGCCCTGACGCGATCTGCATACCGATGCGCAGAATCTCTTTCAGGCCGAGTGCGCCGACTCGGTCGATCTTCTGCTGCAGCGATTGCCCAACGATACACTCCATGACGATGAAGGGGACTCGTTCGTCATCATCGACCGCATGGATGGTAACCACGTGATCGTGACTCACTGCCGCTGCTGCTTGAGCCTCGCGTGAGAATCTTTTCCGGGCCTGTGGGTGGCTTGCTAATTCCGGAGCCAGGACTTTGATGGCGACCACGCGGTTCAACTTGATGTCCATCGCTCGCAAGACGACACCCATGCCGCCGCGACCGATGACATCCAGAATCTCGTAACCGCGCAATCGGCCGAGGCGGCCCGGCGTGTCGCAAGGCTCCAGAAAATCGAGCGGCACGTCTTCGTCGTCTCTGTCAGTAGCTCCGCGATAGAGCTGTGTCGCCGCAAGGTCCGCAGCCGGTTTCTCCAGAAAGCTGCCGGCGTCGTTGTGAGCCCGCAAGAGTTGCTCAAGGCGAGCTCTCATCTGAGGTTGCTCGGCGCAAGTTCTATCCAGAAAAGCGGATCGCTCTGTGGGCGATTCGATTTGCAGCAACTCGGCGAACAGGCTGTTTTCATTCATGAGAGGCTCCGCAAGAACCGGGCGTCCAAGATGATGTCTCGGCGTCATGTTTTCATGCGAAATCCATGTTCAATTCCCCTCATGGAATTTCTACGGATCGCACAGATTCTGCGAACAGCCTCATCATTCGGTGCCCGGCTGCAATTCGCAACGCAGCCACGCTCTCGCGTAGGTCCAATCCCGCTCAGCAGTTGCGACGGAGATCCCCAAGACCTTGGCAGCTTGCTCCGACGTCAGCCCGCCGAAATATCGCAACTGCACCAGTTCCGCCTTGCGGGGATCCAGCGTCGCGAATTTTTGTAGAGCCTCGTCCAGTGCCAGCAGCTCTTCGTCGCGATCACGAGCCGCAGGCTCAGCGTTGTCGAGGTCCACTCGTTCCATCTGCCCGCCGCGTTTCAGGCTCTGCTTGCGTCGAGCGTTCTCAATCAGAATCCGCCGCATGGCCTCGGCCGCCGCTGCGAAGAAGTGCCCGCGATGATCCCACCGCTCGGCCTGCTCGTCTCCCACCAACCGCACATAAGCTTCATGCACCAGTGCCGTCGCCTGCAAAGTCTGGCCCGGCGTCTCTCGCAACAACCGTTGAGCCGCCAATTGGCGCAGCTCAGCATAGACCAGTGGCAACAACTGCTCCGCCGCCTGCCGCTCGCCGCGCTCGATCGCATTCAACAGTTGAGTGACGTCATTCATAAAATGATATTTCTGATAGACGCCTGAAGATAGCTGGGCCTGAATGGCTGATCTATGCGAATCGGCTCAGTGGAAACTGCTCTTTGTTGAAGAATATCGGGTCGACTATCACTCGTGGGTTTGAAGCCCTCGGAGTCTGTGCAAGAGATTGAATGATGCTTCGCCGCCTGACGATACTGTGCTTGCTAGGCTTTAGCCTGCCGCTGCTCAATGGGTGTGCGTACTTTCGTAACTTGAACGATGCAGGACGGTTACGGCAAGGGTGCGTATTGGTCCTGCCGGGAATAGAGACTCCAAGTGTCTTTAATTCCAACGTCGCGACAGGCATTTCCCAAGCAGGTTGGAAGGGTGCCATCGAGATACACGACTGGACCTCGGGCGTTTTTCTGTTATGGCCGTGGCATCTCTGTGCCCATCGCACGAATCAGGTGCGTGCTCGGGAACTCGCAGACAAGATCGTGGCGTATCAAGACGAATATCCTGGTGCGCCGATCCATCTATTCGGGCACTCGGGTGGTGGAGCTTTGATCGTTATGGCGCTGGAAGCTTTGCCTGAGGATCGGCAAGTCACCACCGCGACATTGATCACGCCCGCGATTTCTCCTGACCATAATCTTTCGACAGCACTGTCGAAGTCGCAGTGCGGGATTTGGCACTTTCACTCGGCGGGAGACGTCCTGCTGCTGGGCGCGGGCACGTCTGTGTTGGGAACACTGGATCGCGAGTTCCGCCCTTCAGCGGGCTGGCTGGGCTTTAATCGTCCGGAGGACCTCGGTGAGTTTGAGCAGCAACTCTATAACGACAAGCTGCACGAAATCCCCTACGAACTCGACATGCTGCGCTATGGTAATATCGGTGAACATTTTGGCCCGACAACCATTCCCTTCAGCCGCAGGTATTTTGGACCTATTGTGCTCCAAGCTGGCGCAGATGAGTCTGACGCTCGACTGATTGGCAGCGCGAGTAATGAATTCATGCCCTGAGACGCGGGGTTTGCTTCTAGTTTACTAATGAAGACCGGACTCGTTTGATCCCGAGCCCAGTGCTCCGCAGAGCAATTGTCGTCAATGTCCCAGTGAACCGAATGGCGCCAGGGCATGAATCACGTAGAGCCGTTTACGAGCGGGTCATTTACGAATCGAATCAGGTCCACCATAGTGAATTCACCTGTGGTAATGGACTTCAAAGTTGGAGTCCATTCCGGCGCTTTGCTTAAATAGGAAGTGTCATCGCCTTCGAGCAGCCCGACGAATACTTCCATCACAATGCGGCTGCCGACTTTACCCAGATGCTGGCCATCACCACCGCCGACAGCTATGGAACTCGCGGCTTCCTTCAGAACATAGTACCAGAGTGGTGACGCGAGGTGCAGCCCATTGGCGGCTGCGACGGCGCCTTCGGTACCCGAAGCAAGGTCTGCGGTCGGCAGAGGCGGTAGTTTCATCGCGGCTGCCACAGCTTGACCCGATGGCAATTGCATCATTTTCCCTCGCCGCAAATTACGAATAGGCAGTCCTGGTGCCAGCATCGGGTTGGTGTGAAGTTCTGGGACGGCCAGAGCGTCAAGTTTGCGAGAAAAACTCACAGCAGGGATCCCGGGGCCGAGACTGCGCGGCAGATCGAAGAAGCGACGCCAGTCGATAATCCAGTTGTTGGGTAACGGGTTGGCAGCGCCGCCACCACCGGTGAATGAGAAGAGGGTGCTGAGGCTTGCGGGGCCAAATGTGCCGCCAGTGCTGAAGATGTCATTATACTCATATTGCTCTCTGACCATGCTGTGGCCGAGTCGATAAGCCGCGACTGAGAATTCCAGCGGCATGAACGGTTCGTCGGCGAACTGAAAGAACTTGCGACCGTTGGTCATGACGTCGTCAAAAGTCGCTGGATCGACCAGTCGTTTGATGAAGTCATGCAGTACGATCCATTGATAGTGCCAGGTCGTGAGCCGCCGAGCTTCCGAGAACAACTTTTCGACCGGAGTTCCCGCACCACGCAGCTCTTCAACGATCTGATTGTGAAACTTTAGAAATGCCAGATGTAGTTGAGCGACAATCAGGTTTTCGTCGTTTCGGGGATCGCCGATGAGCGCGTTGTTCTGGTTGTCTCGTGGCAAATCATTGAGGACCTCCCCAATGGGTTCTTGGGGAAAAGGTTGAGTTAAGCCCAAGGCAAACTTGTTGAGATCATCTTTTTGATACAAGTACGGCTGAGCGGTGGGGCCTTGTCCGTACAGTGAGTCCAGGTCCAGCCGAGGCGTGCGGAAGTTTCGAACCGCCTGGGGATCAGTAACAACCTCACCGAGCGTGGTTGTATCAAAGGTGATGTCGTGATCGACGAACTGTCCCAAATATGTGAATCCGGCGGGAATCGTGAGGTTGTCGCCGGCCGGGTTGCCCGGGTTGGGTTCAACCATTGCGGCGCCTAAGGCGTCAAGAGCGGTATCGGGGGCATCAAGTGGGGCGAGCGCCGGGAAAAGTCGGCCAAATTTACCGGGCTTGAACGTGGAGAAGAGGGGGGTGCCCAAGCCGGCTCGCAGGCTGAAGCCATGCAGCGAAGCGTTACGCGCAAGTACGGAGGAGAGATTGAGCATTACAAGTTCCTATGTGCGAGAGGACACGGTGGTGAGTGGCTTCAGGAATGCCGGTACTTCGAGGCTTGGCGGGCGGCATTCAAACGTCTCCGAGAACTGCAGTCGGGACTTGCTCTGAGGGCGAGCTAGCTGTTCAGGGACACGACCGCTTCGATTGTCGGGGCGGCTGTGTCCGACGCGGTATCAAGGTTGACGTGTTGTCTCTTTGGGCTCAGCCGTCAGAGTGTTGCGAGATTTAGTCATCCCGCTTGTTACGCTCACATTGGCTGCATCTTCGCAAGCCTTGCTCATCATTAGGGTACACTTTGGCGTTATTGATTTTTTTGTCAACTGATTAAAATGTTCATGCGACGACGCAGTGGAGCCCTCTTGGCTCGCGAGTTCGGGCGCTTGGTGTCGCTGGGCTTGCTGTCTCCAAGGTGCTTGCGGCCGACGTCTTCTCGTGGTGGCCAAATGCGAAGCGACTTCCCGTGCGGTCGTTGAATGAGCCCACTACACTCCTGCCACCCTGCTCTGAAGCGCTACATCAGGAGATCGCACCATGTCGAAGAACACCGTCTGTCTGATTCTCGGTGGAGGTCAAGGAACTCGCCTGTTTCCGCTGACTGAGTTTCGATCCAAGCCGGCGGTGCCGCTGGCTGGTAACTTCCGTTTGATCGATATCCCGATTTCCAACTGCCTGAATTCGGGGATGAACCGCATCTACCTGCTGACTCAGTTCAATTCGGTCAGTCTGCATCGGCACATTCGCCAGACGTTCGCGTTCGATCGATTCGGCGGCGGCTTCGTTGAGATTCTGGCCGCTCAACAGACGATGGACGGCGCGCAATGGTACCAGGGCACGGCCGACGCTGTCCGGCAGCAACTGCGGTACATCCAGCAGCCGGGAATTGACTATGTGGTGATCCTGTCCGGCGACCAATTGTATCGCATGGACTATCGGGACATGCTGTCCACACACATCAAGGCCGGAGCCGATGCGACTATCGCGGCGCTGCCGGTGACGGATGAAGACGCTCGCGGGTTTGGCGTCATGCGGCTCGATGATTCAGGTCGCGTGCACGGCTTCCTGGAGAAACCGCAGACGGTCAAAGAGATGGACACGATGCGTACGACGTCGGAGTGGATCGACGCTCGTGGCATTCCCAGCAAGGGGCGCACGTTGCTGGCCAGCATGGGTATTTACATCTTCAAGCGAGACACGCTGGTCGAACTTCTGACGGGGTCTGACTACCGCGACTTCGGCAAGGAAGTGTTCCCGATGTCGATTCGAGCACGCAAAGTTCACGTGCATCTGTTCGACGGATACTGGGAAGACATCGGCAC